>JBBQAC010000160.1:0-10333 GCA_038315915.1 Phormidesmidales cyanobacterium | reverse complement strand
GCTCGACAACATTCGCAGCTACTTTGATCAGGTGATGGTTGACTCTTCAGAAATGGCTAAGTCGCCCCCGGTGCTGGCCGATCTGGTGACTTTGCAGGCCCAGTTTGAAGAAGATACTGAGAGTAAGCAGCTAGTCTCTCACCTGATGGGTACCTATCTGGCTAACGTGCAGCTTTTGGGTCAGCGCACGGCTGAGTTTCATGCGGCGATCGCTGCCGACCCCAACGACCCTGCCTTTGCCCCAGAGCCCTTTAGCGGTTTTCACCAGCGCTCTATTTACCAGTACAACCGCAACCTCACAGGCCAAGTATTCTTGCGTCTGAGAGATCAGCTCAGCACCTTAGATGAAGACTTGCAGCCCTTGGCACAGACTGTTTTGGGCTATCAAGAAATTTATCTAGAACGGTTTAGACAACTGCTCGACTATAAGATTACGGCGCTGCGGACACGCTACCACGGTGACTACCACTTAGGTCAGGCGCTCTACACAGGCAAAGACTTTATCCTGATAGACTTTGAAGGAGAGGCCAGTCGGAATGTGAGCGAACGGCGAATTAAGCGATCGCCCCTGCGAGATGTCGGCGGTATGCTGCAATCGATTCACTATGCAGCCGTTACCGGTTTCCAAAGCGAAGTCGAAAGCGGCATGATTCACCCCGAGCAAATCGAAGTTATGCAGCAATGGGCCGACTTTTGGGAGCAGTGGGTCAGCGCCGCTTTCCTCAATGCTTACCTGAAGGCAGCAGGCACAGCGAACTTTTTACCAGCAACCGAGCGGGAGCTTCAAGTGTTATTGAACAACTATTTGCTCTCCAAAGCCATCTTCGATGTGGACTACAAGCTAGACAACCGATCTAGAGAGATAGAAGTCCCGCTGCGCCGCCTGGTGCAGTTTGTTGATGCCCAGCCGCTGTAGAGAGAATAGGTTCAAAAGCAAAAGCCCTGTGGGCAGTCGTCTCGACCATTCCACAGGGCTTTTTTGTTGTTTCCGGCTGTTGTTACACCGGTACGAAATGACTCATTGTCAGGTCGCTAGTCGTAATGCCCGTAAGCTGAGCCAGGATTTCATCGGCAAACTGAATGGCGGTATCTTTGCCAGATTGAACAATCTCCAACTGACCAAAAGAGAGCCCTGCCGCCAGCCCAATAAAGTCGATGCCGATTTCAAAATCTAGAATCGTATCGGTGCCTTCGCCCGCAGCCAACACAAACGTGTCGCTACCGCTTCCTTTAGAGAAATTGTCTCCAATCAGCGTATCGTTTCCTTTGCCGCCGTAGAGCAGATCGTCGCCATCGTCGCCGTAAATGACGTCGTCACCTTCGTCCCCATACAGGGTATCATTACCGGCTTTACCGCCAATCCGGTCATCGCCAGCGCCGCCGTAAATGACATCGTCACCGCCCGGTTCGCCGTCTTGAGTAGATCGGCTGTTGCGATCGCCTCGCAGCACGTCGTCACCGCCGCCACCCAAAATAAAGTCATCGCCCAGACCGCCCGCTATCAGGTCATCGCCACCCAAACCCTCAAAAACTTCGGCGGCATCGGTGCCCACTAACGTATCTGCATTCTCCGTCCCAGTAACGGTTGTACTGCCATCTACACCCGCGACAACATCCAGGAAAATGGCTGAGGGCACACCATAGGTACCGTCCGCCGTCAGGCTTTCGACAAACAGCGTATGTCGTCCCGGTGCCAGCCCACTGGTATCTACTGTTGCCACCAGTTCTTCGACCGTGCTGTCAAAGTCTCCATCCGCTGCCATCATTTCAAACAGCTCAGTCCCCGGCACCCAGGAAGGTGCATCGAAGCTATAGCGAGCGCTGCCAATCGTTTGAAACTCCGGCAGTTCCAATCCTTCGGTGATGCCTTCAGAGCTGAGATTGCCGTCGTCATACCGGGTTGAATCAGCGGTAGCGCTCAATGTGACCGACAGACCAGCCGCCACTGTTTTTAAGTCCACACCTAGCTCGATGGAATCTGGCCCCTTAGAGGTTTGATACGGACGAAAAGCTGACTTGGCTGCGTAATAAAGCGCCGGGGTAAATTCCGGCACGATAGTTTCTTCAAAGTATTCGTTAGATTCAAAAAATTCGGTGCCCAGTTCAATCGTGTAAGCTGCTGAACCAAAGGTTTCATACACCCAGTCATCGGTGGTGCCATCGGTCGGGTACAGCCCAATCGCCTGCTGCACATCATAAGCCTCACCATCTAACCCACTGAAGTAGCCAAACTTGAGCCCCAGGTTGCGCAGCCCTTCTGCGTTAGGCGCAGGTTCTTCGGTACTACCAAAGGGGTACAGCACCAGATTGCCAAAGCTGTGAAAATCCAGGTAAACGCCGGTAGCATCATCTGGGGCCGGGGCGAACATGTCCTCTGGCTTTTGGTCAGGGAAAAGCGCCAGCAGATAGTCGCGGGCGGCTTGGGGTTCGGGTTCTGAGAAAGGAGAGGCCCCGCGATAGGTCTCTGAGCTAGGGTTACCGCTAGAGCCACCGGGTACCTTGCCCCAAGTTGAATCGTAGTTGCGATTAAGATCTACGCCGTAGGTGGGGAAGGGAGCCGGATCTTCGCCCGGAGGAGGATTGGGATTGGTGTTTTTGCGCCAGGAGTAGCCCTGTTCGGCAAACTTACGACCGTCGGGGTTAAGTACCGGAACGATATGGATTTGGGTATAGTCCAGCAGCCAGGTGGCCGTTGGGTCGGTACCGTAGCCAGCCACAAGATCTTCAGCGAAGCGAGTGATTAGCTCAGTGGTGGTGTATTCGCGGGCGTGAATTGCGCCCTCCACGTACAGAATCGGCTTTTCATAGCCGGGAATATCGGTGGCTTTGTTAGTAAGTTGCAAAGCCTGAATGTCGTAACCTTCCGACCCACCGGGGGTGACTTTGTCGTAGCTATCGCCGATGTCTACCCAGTTGCTGATACCGGGATTGTTGGCCGCTAGCATGGCCAGATCGCTATACGTTTTTTCGACGGTGCGATAGCTGGTGTAGCCGGGAATAGTGCTGTCGGTGATCTGTACCGGCACAGGTTCTACAGAGATGCCGTTGTAGTTGGGATCGTCGCTGACGACTTGAACCTCAACCAGGCTGAGCTGAGCTTCGCCTTCGTCAATGCCGTCGGCGATCGCGCTTACCGTCGCTACCTGCGTTTCAAACCAGCTCTCCGGTTCAAACGTCAAAGACTCGATGGACTGAAGCTGAGCACCATCGACGATAAAGTTGAGCGTCACTGGCGCGCTCGGACGGCTTTGCAGCACAAATTCAAAGTTCAGCGGGTCGGGCACATTGTCTTCACTGACGCCGACATCTTCAGTGGGGAGAACAATCCCAGGGGCGAGGTAATCGACCACTTCGAGATTGTCAATCGCCCAAGCGTAAGACCAGTCGCCATCGAAGCGAAATCGGAGCTGAGCCGTTTCGCTACCGGCTAGAGAGTCAGTCAGGTCGACCAGCGGCGAGCCGACAAAAAAGCCTGCCCCGTCTTCTAAATAGGCGGTATTCCAGGTTGTGCCGCCGTCAGTGGAAGTCTCAATATAAATTTGGCTGTCGTAATCTGGGTCTGTAAAGCCGTAGTACCACTGGTCATAGGTCAGGAAGACGCCTTCGGCTCCAGCCGTGCTAAAAACCGGTGATACCAGGGCCACGCTCTCTTCAGTATCGTCGTCTGAGAGGGCATCGCTGTCGTAAACGGCGACCGGGTCGATCAGTGGATCGGTGCCGATGAAATCGCGATCGCCCGGATTGTCGAACCGCCACTGGTCGGTTTCAGGATTGCCCTCAAGCAGGACTTGTGACCAGCCTACGGGCGGTGTTGCGCCACTAGCGCCGCTAAAGTCTTCAGAAAATAGAGTAATCGCTTGACGTTCTGGCACGTTGGTAACCCCAGTTAAAGATGCAATCAATGAGTGCGAGTTATTCCAGCTCGCCCCCGCTGATTTTTCAGGGGAACAAGGCAAATAAGCTACATATCCCCTCAGCTCTGGTTTCAAAAAATTGAAAGAAGAGATCTAAGCGGAAATACTCTGCCGGTTTATAAAGTTACAAAATAGGCTGGCAAATGCCCCGTTTTCTGTTGTACAGCGACTATTTTTCGCTTTTTTCTCGGTCAGACCTGACCATTTCTAAAAAACTTATTACGTAAAAACACCTAACCTTTTGCAGGTTTTTTTTGATGTTTTTTATTGGATAATATAGGGCTAGTTCGCAGACGAATTGAGCGTGTTTTCATCTCTTAAACCGTCTAAAAGATGTTTATTATGCAGCCGTTGCTACAGAAAATATTTATCTTGCTGGCCTGCATTCCAATCCCTGTTAGCTCGGCTCAATCCTTTGCTGATCTGCCTACCGGCACTTACCGCTACAGCACGCCAAACAGCGAGCGGCTGATACGCAAGAGTGGGTCAGTCGTGATCGGTATTGAAGTGATGAGTGGCCGCGATGGAGAAACTTTTCAAGGGAATCGCGCTTCACCCATACTCAACTGCTTTCGCGGACAGGCGCAGGGCGATCGCCTGATCCATGTCACGCAGGTATCGCCCCCCTACAATCCGGCTTCGCACTGGGAATCGAACCTGATGATAGAAATAGAATTGCCAATCAGCCCTGATACCGACATCACCGCAGCAGAGCAATCTGCCCTAGAGGACTGCATTCAAGCTTTTTGGCGCTGAGCCAATCATGAGTTGGATCGCGAGCATTAAGAGTGTCGCTCCAGCCAGCCTCGCATCTTGCCAGGATTCAGCAAGCCGTGAGGATCTACCTGCGCTTTGAAGTTGAGCTGATTTTCGTCAATCGTTTTGCGACCGCCATCTTCCAGGACATAGGTGTGCGGGTTGGCGATGAATGCGCCGTTCTCTTCGTGGTAGCGAATGATTTCGTTGAGGCGTTCGGCGGTGGAGTAGCGCACGAGCTGAAGCGCTGCAGGCACGATGTTTCCCTCCATTCGAATGTACTCCAAGTGCATCACGACCTCATCGCCAAAGTGCTCGGTCATCTGTTGCAATAGCTGCAAGTCAGGATCGTAGGGAAACAGCGTTTGTAAATACGTCCAGCGAGCATCCACGTTGCGGGCGTGTAGCGTGGTGTGGTTCCAGGTGAATTCGGCGATCGCCGCGCCTTTACTCGCAGCCTGCGCGTCTTTTTGGTAGGTAATCGTGCCAGCGCATTCTTCGGCCAGTTCACCCAAAGCCGTTAAGTCGGCTTCAGACACGATCAGCAAAGCAGCCGCCTTCCCCTCAGGCAAAGCATCTTTCAGCGCTGCGAAGTAGCCAGGAATAGGCCATGCGTGAATGCTGATCAGCTTTTTGACAATGCCGTCAGCATCGCCCAGCGCCTGACCAAAGTGCGCGGCGCTCATAAAATCATCAAAAACAACAATCACTTCTGCCCAGGGATAGGCTGGCCCCAGGGGAATTTCTAGCTCGGTGATAATGCCATTGGTGCCATAGGCATGGCTGACCTGCTGCACGGCGTCGCCGCGTAGTTCGATCACGCGAGGAGTGTCTTCGAGGGTGACGACACGGACGGCCTGGAGATTGCCGCGATCGCGCAACTGCCCGTACATCACCGAGCCAATCCCACCGCTGCCCCCGCCGATAAACCCACCAATGGTCGCCGTTCGATAGGTTGAAGGAAACATCCGAATCTCCCAACCCTGTGGGCGAGTCACCCGGTCAATCGCCGCTAGCTTAGCCCCGGCTTCTACGCAAGCTCGCCCCGGCTTCACCCACTTCAGCGCATTCATCGCACTCAGGTCTAAAATCACCCCGCCCGCCAGCGGAATCGCCTGACCATAGTTACCGGTACCGGCTCCTCGCACAGTCAGCGGTACCTTAGCCGCAACGCAAGCCTGCGCGACCTGAAGCACTTCCGCCTCACTCTTAGGCCGCACTACCAGGTCACCTACTTTGTCCTTGAGCTGCTCAGCCAAAATCGGACTGAAATAGTAGTAGTCTTTCGACAGCTTGGCGACCTGAATAGGGTCTGAGATGCTTTCAACCGTACCGAGTCTATTAGCGAACGTTTGCCAATTCATAAGCAGAGTCTCTCGAAACAGTCCCTTTTTCAGGCTATAGGCAACGACCATAACCCTTTGTCGTTCACGCTACCGCAAAAAAATCAGCCATGAACCCGAACAAGAGAATGTACTCAACCACCTCGACATCAATCCGTAAGGTTGATTAGAGCAATTGGTTCATCAGCGCGAACTGAGGTGCTTTTACGGAGGGAGAAGTCCTGCCATATTGAGAATCATTGGTAGGTAAGCACATCGCTTTTCACCCTATATCGACCTATCGACTCGGTAACGTCATGATGCCTGCTACTCCCACCGCTACATTTCCGCTCTGGCAATATCTGTGCCAGCCGATTGGACTGTCTGACAGTCAGCTCATTGTAAATCCGCTTAAGTTTTGGCATCGGCAAAAGGTGCACTACATCGAGCGTTGCTGGGTAATGTCCTACACGCCTGAAGAGCGGACGCACTGATCCCTCCCTACTCCGCAAGCTGGCTGAGTTCTGTCTTAGCGGTTTCCCAATCGGCGATCGCCCCTCCCAACCACAGCCAGTTCTGCCCGAGCGCATTCGCCCTGAAGTCAGCCGGGGCTTCGCTCATCACCTTGCGATAAGCCGCCGATGCCTGAGCGATTAGCCGGTTACGCTCATTGGGATTCGCCTCAATTTTAGAGAGCGAAAGGGAAACCATTGCCAAGCCTGCATAGGCATTGAGCACATACTGGCTGGCTGGCTTTTCTGAGAAGTAAAGGTTACGGGCCTCGGGCTGCTGCTCGGCTAGAGCGATCGCTTGCTGCCACATTTCCAAAGCGGGCTGCTCTTTACCCACGGCGTAATGGGCAAACCCGAGTGCCATCGCAATTTCCATCCAGTCGGGTTCATTCTCCAAAGAGGCCACCCAGGAGCGTCGGGCATCTTCAGGCGCAAAGTTAGGGTCGCCCTGCTTAACTAGCCCCCACTGAGCGCTGCCCCGCAGGAAGGATACAATTACGTCCATTTGCTGGCGTCCGTCGGCGGTGTCTAAGGCAGCGATCGCAGCGGCATATTCTCCTTTATCTATGAGCGCTTTGCTAGCGGCAGCAGCAGCATCTAAGTCGCCCTGGTTGAGAGCAACTTCTACTTGAGCCGGGAGCCCTAGCTCACTCAAAGGCGATAGCGCTGGCCCTGAAGGCCGAAGACTCCGCTGTCGCCACACAACGCTACCCAGTAAAACCGCCAGAATCACCAGGGCGATACCAGAAACCGTCCAAAACTGAGGATGAAGCGTGTGGCTGCGCTTGAGGCGCTCCCCTACCTTGGAGGGCGCAGTGGCATTGCTGGGCTGGTCTGCTGCATTGGTCAAGGCAGGCACCGCCGGTAGCGCGATCGCCTCGTCACCATAAAATCCGCTCGACGCTTTTAGATCTGCTGGCACCAGCAGTTCGCCATCAGTATCTTGGGAAGCAGGCGGCGACGAGATCTGCTCTACCGAGGCGTTGTCCTCTACCCGGTCAGTATCATCATTCATCCTGGCTGGAGCGTTGACGGCAGCATTGTATTCTTCGTTTTCTAGACTTTCTGCACTGGCCATAGCACCGTTTTCCTCAGGAAGCGTGCGCCGGGGTACAGACGAATCTGTCCTGGCTGGCCCCAGTTCAGCAAACAAGCTGCTGAACAGATCGCTGGCCGACGCTAGCATGTCGGTATTTTCGTTGTGGCCAGCAGTCTTTACCAAATAGCCATCATACGAAGGCTGCATATACAACGTTGGCAGCGCCCAGTAAAACTGATGGGAGCCATAGGCTGAAATCAGTCCTTGACGAGTGCGGTTCAAGCTGAGATCGACCGATTGGCCTTTCTTCAGATTGCGGTAGAGCAGTTGGGTAAAGGTAATGGCCACGTGATCGGGAATGCGCTCAGTCATCGCGATCACGCCGGGCACACCGCGATTGACCAGCGCCTGCGCCAAGTTACGCTCTTGCCAACCCTGCTGAGCGTCAGCGGTGTAGCCGCCCCGGCAAGAGTTAAAAACCGCCAGCCGAATCCCGTTGTTGACCAGCAACCCGGCCAAATCTTCACCGCTAAGGCGCTCCGTCAGCCCGGTTTGACGGCTTACCAGATACAGGTCGCCGCCCGCATTGCCTAAGTTACTATGACCGGCATAGTGCAGTACTTGATAGTTGCCGCGATCTAGCTCTTGAGTCAGCTCGGCGCGACCGGGCTGCTCCAGGATTGTGAGCTGCACATCTAGCGGCGCGTCATCGGCGTCGGCAGCCGCCGGGTGCAGTTCTGACTGCAAATGGTACACCTCTTGCTTTAGCTCCAGCCGCTCCTGGTCATCGGGAGCGGCAATCACCATCAAAATGCGCAGCACCTGGCCCGAATCGCTAGCTTTGATCGGGGCGGAATGGCCTTGACGCCGGTCTAAAATGTAGCGCGAAAAAATGACGTCGGTACCCGTTGCCAATGGCCGAGACCCAGCGTGCAGCGCTTCCCAGGGCAGTTGCTGAAGCCGACTGTCTTTCATGCCAATTCTCAGCCGCAGCAGATCTTGACGGTTTTGGGCAACGCCTTGAGCTGTCACCCAGCTATCGTGCAGTTGCCCTTGAAAAAGCTGATTGTGCAGGGTTTGCCCTAGCTGCACCAGGGTCGCGGCCTCTGCGGATTCGGGGTGATCGGGGCGCTGACCGGACTGCTCGGCTCTCGTTGGTAAAGTATGGCGAGACTGACCTTGCAACAGTCCGAGCAGCGGATCGTGCATCAATACCTTGCTTTGCTCTAGCCATTTCGCTACTGGCCAATGCACTTTTTCCTCGGCGAGCTGTACACCTTTGGCCACATTTTCTGTCCGCACCAGGTACTGATCGCCGCTGATGGTGGTGATGGATATTTCAAATTCCTGAATCACGGCTGATCTTATCCCCTGATATCTGAATTGCCAATGCCTCAAGCTGACCGATTGCCTTGAGATAAGGCTTGTCTTTACGCCCCATCCTAAAAAGCAGAGGCGCTTTTTTGTCAGTTATATAGGACAGTTGCGATGGCGGCGCTGCGATCGCTTGTTGCTCTCAGGCATCTCTCACCATGCTTCCGAACAGCTTAGCGCTCTTTCTCAGGCCCCAACTGTCCGTAGAGCCTCATGTTCCTTGTTGGCCGAGTCTTTGGAAAGATGGCGGCTCCCTCTCAAGCCTGAATCAAAGCCTAAGTCTCTACGGCTTGAGATATATTTACCCGAAGACCCGCACATCTGCTGCGAGATTTGATTTAAGCTATGTGAATAATTGTGATTTTCCCATATCTACGGCTCTATAGCCTTCTTCGAATGTCTTTTCTACACATCGAAGCTACCCCGCAGTCCATTGGGAAAGGGCTTACTCGCTCACAGACGGTCACGCAGCTCAATCAGCTTTTGGAAGATGGTTCGATTGGCGAAGCTGATCGCGTAAAACCAGCCATTCGACAAAGCCTCAAAGCCTCTACGCTCGACGGCGCTTTTTCCTCAGCTTTTGAAAGCATTGTCAAAGGGGTGCTGATCAGCAACTTCCTATTAGGGCTAGGGGCAGGGGCGTTGGAAATCGGTTTGCTGACTTCGATTCCGATGATGGCTCACTTGCTTCAGCCTTTGGGGGCTTACTTTTCAGAAAAAACGACTAGCCGTCATCTTTACTGTTTGTGGATATTCGGGATTGCCCGGTTGCTATGGCTGTTGCCCGCAGCAGGCATTTTTTGCTTTAGTCATGGCCGTCTGACGGCTCATGAGCTGACGCTCCTGACCATGGTGGTGCTGGCTGTGAGTACTGTGTTGGAAGCGATTGGATGTGCTGCCTGGATGTGCTGGATGGCGGTACTCGTGCCTGTGAAGCTGCGGGGTCGGTATTTTAGCTTGCGGCGATCGCTCTCTAGCCTGAGTGCCCTGCTGACGATTCCGGCGGGCGGCTGGCTGGTTTCTAGCTGGCTGGGTAGTGAAATCGAAGGCTACGGCGTTGTGCTGGTGATCGCCGTGTTCTTAGGTTTGATGAGCTTGGGCTTTCAGTTCCAAATGAGCGATGTAAATCCTCAGCAGGCCGATGCGTCCCCTGTCGTGGCGGCTAAAGGGAAACCCCTATCGGCTGATTGTTCCAGTCCGGCGTCCTCCGCTTGTCAGAGCAGAGAGCGGGCAGGCGATAGAAACTTTCTCACCCTGCTTATTTTTCTGGGTCTTTGGAGCTTCGGCGTCAATTTGAGCGCACCTTTCTTTAACTTCTATTTGCTCGATACGCTGCACCTAAACGTGAAGTGGGTAACGCTTTACAGCGGTTTGATCTACGGCGCGTTTTTTGTGACGATTATGCTTTGGGGGCGT
>JBBQAC010000286.1:0-5273 GCA_038315915.1 Phormidesmidales cyanobacterium | reverse complement strand
CGATCCTCGGGTGCAGCTCGCGCCTCAACTGCACGGAGGCGGTCAGGAGCGAGGTCTGCGTTCCGGTACTTTGTATACGCCGCAGATTGTTGGATTTGGGGAGGCGGTGAAGTTGGCAATGGCGGAGCAACGGGCGGAATCGGAAAGGGTGGGGGGGTTGCGCGATCGCCTCTGGAACCATCTACGCGAACTCTCCGATATTTATCTCAACGGGCACCCCACCCAGCGCCTGCCCAATAATCTCAATGTCAGTATTGGCGGGGTCAATGGCCCTACCTTGCTCTCCAAACTACAGCCTGAAGTCGCGCTCTCATCGGGCTCTGCCTGTAGTTCGGAAAATTTAGCACCTTCTCATGTGATCAAGGCACTGGGGCGGAGTGATGAATTGGCGCGGGCGACGCTGCGGTTTGGATTGGGGCGCAAGATTACAGAAGCAGAGATTGATCGGGTAGGAGAAGTGGTGACAGCGGTAGTGAGATCGCTTCGCAGCAAAGAAACCTAAACTATAAACAGCGCAAACTGTAGCGATGGGAAGTGATAGGTCATGACAACCTCTTTCATTAACTTGCCGGAAAGCCTGCCCGCAGACGAACAGCGTCTTCGGCTCGAAGGCGTCACCTGGCAGCAGTACGACGCGCTGGTCGCCTTGTTTATGAATCAGTTTCCGGCTCTGCGAATGACCTATTTGGAGGGTGTTTTAGAACTTATGTCTACATCTCCTGAGCACGAACGGCTTAAAAAAGTCATCGCTCGCCTCATAGAAGCCTTTGCTGAAGAGGCCGATCTTGATTTCAACGGCTACGGTTCGGCAACCTTTCGTGAGGAAGCAGCGGCGCGTGGGTTAGAGCCAGATGAATGCTATACCTTCGGAATCCTCAAAAAGACCCCTGACATTGCTATTGAGATTGTGCTGACCAGCGGCGGCATTGACAAGCTTGCTGTCTATCAGGGATTAAGCGTTCAAGAAGTCTGGTTTTGGGAAAATCAGCGCTTTAGTATCTATGGCCTAATCAACTAGTCCTCTGGCTACGAAGAACTCTCTACTAGCCGTCTATTGCCTGGACTTGACCTATCGCTACTGGCTCAGTTTATCGATCAGCCCAGTCAAACTCAGGCTGTCAAAGCCTATCGTCGAGTTTTGCGGGGCGATCGCTAAAGGGACAATCCCTGCGACAATAGAGCCGACTTCCTCAACCCATGGTAACGATGGCTCCAGAAACGCAGCGCAGCTTTTTTGGCGGATTATTTGGCACTTCGCGGCCTCTGACAATTTCGGTGATGCTGATGTACATTGGCATCGCGATTACGCTGGTGTTCGTCTTAGCCGCTCTCTTTGCCCCGCTGATGCAAAGCTGGGGCTGGATTCAAGATCCTACCGCTGGCCTTGCCAACCCGATTCACGAGCCGCCCTCTGCGGCGCACTGGTTCGGCACCACTCGTCAGGGTTACGACAGTTTCGCGCGGACGCTGTACGGGGCGCGGGCGGCTTGGCAAGTTGTCCTGCTGGCCACCGCGATGAGCGTCGTCATTGGGGTGCCATTGGGCATGTTTAGCGGCTACCGGGGCGGCAAAATCGACCGGGTACTGCTGTTTTTTATGGATACCATTTACACGCTGCCAGGGCTGCTGCTGTCGGTGACGCTGGCTTTTGTCGTGGGGCGCGGGGTGGTGAATGCAGCCGTGGCCCTTTCGATTGCCTATGTGCCGCAGTACTACCGGGTGGTACGCAACCATACCGTTAGCGTTAAAACTGAGCTATTTATCGAGGCGGCGCAGTCGATGGGCGCTTCTACCTGGGTGGTTCTCTCTCGCTACCTTTTTCTCAACGTGGTGCAGAGTGTGCCCGTGCTATTCACGCTCAACGCTGCCGATGCTGTCTTGATCCTGGGCGGGTTGGGTTTTCTCGGCTTGGGTCTGCCCGAATCGACGCCGGAGTGGGGCGATGCCTTGCGTCAGGCACTGGATGCTTTGCCAACGGGTATTTGGTGGACGGCGCTGTTTCCTGGGTTGGCGATCACTTTAATGGTGACCGGCCTTTCGCTGATTGGGGAAGGGCTGAACGAGTTTATTAATCCGCTGCTGCGCCGCGAGAATTGGGATTAGGTCTCGCCTGCGATCGCGGGTACTGGTCAGGTCAGGCATAATGCTAAGGATATTACGTGATCCCTTATCTTTTGCGCCATGGCTGCCGATTCGCCTGACCAGCAACAAATCCTTCACCAAGCCTACCGGCAACTGACGCCGGTACAGAGGACAATCGTGCAGGTTTTTGCGCTGCTGTACGAGCCGACCAGTCGCGAAAGTGCTCGCAAATGCTGGAATCATGCCATTGCTGATCGCAGTGATGACATTCATGATTTTGATAATCAGCAGTTTGGCAGGCAAGCTAAAAGCCTGCTCAGTCAGGAAATACTGACTCAGGAGCAAGGCCAGGGAGCCCGCTGTAACCACTTGCTCGTCGATATTGTGGCGCGAGATGCGGTAAATGCGGGCGCTTTTGAGCCGATTACGGATGCGATCGCCCACTACCTTCCTGTTCGCCGCTATCATGCCCGAGGTCCTCGCGCCTTTCGCCGGGAGTCGGAGTTTATGCGCGAGCTGCGGATTGCGATTTACCGGGAAGATAGTGCCGAGATTAACGCCCTGTTCGCAGATTTGCGTCACTGCCAATGGCGATCTGGCGTTAGCTTTCCCCTCATCCTGCGAAACATTCTGACCAATCCTTTCGATCCGGACTGGTTCAGCGAGCTGTCGGATGAGTTTTTCCGGCTTGGATTCACGCTGATTTTGGACGATTCTGTCAAGCGCTGCGTTCCTGCTAGTGAAACGTTTGAGCTGTTAGAAGACTTTTACCACGCTGGCGAACTCACCCCGGCGCTGCGACTGCTGTATGCAGAACAGCTCTGGCTGCGGGGCTTTTTAGATGACGCCAGCGAGGTGCTGGCCAACACCGAACCCGGTAAGTCTGATCAGGCCAAACACAGCGCTTTGCTGGGCGCGATCGCCTTTCTCACCGGCAATACGGCAGAGGCTATAGCCCACTACCATCTGGCCCTCACCGTCATCGACAAATCTCCCGCTGCGCAGGCCGACTGGTTCAACCAGCCAGCCGCAGTCCTCTTTTTCCTGGCGCTACTCGAAGATGGCAGTTCGGCCTCTTTGGAAACTGCCGAACAGTATATCTCGCTTTTACAGCAGCAGCCTTCTCACTGGCTGGAGGGCAGTATGACGCTGCTGCTGGCCGTTTTACACACTCAGCAGGGCAAGCTGGGCAAGGTTTCAGAAGCAGCGGAAACGTTTAGCCATTACGCGCTAAAGTCGGTCGGGCTACCGGCTCTGATCGAGATTTACAGTCTCTACTGGCTGGATGTGAACAACATTGATCGGTGGTTTGCCTCGCAACTGCCGCTGCTGTGTCAAAAGAGCTTGCAGGCGGGCTATGGCTGGCTAGCGCTAGAAACGGCTGAGCTGTTGGTGAGCTATCAGCCTGAGAGCATCTACACCGAAATTGTGGAGGCTTTGCGAGAGCAGGCCGACAGCCTGCCGCTGATTACGGTAATTCAGCGCAAAGCGATGTGGGAGCTGTCGCTCACGGCGCTGACTAACCTCATGAGTGAAGATAAGCCCGCTAGCGAGACGCCCGCACAATCGTCTTTTCGGCTTGTCTGGAGACTGCTGTTTAGATCTGCAACAAGCTGGTCTCTGACGCCGCTAGAACAAAAGCTCAGCGTCCGAGGCGGCTGGACGAAGGGCAAGTCGATTGCGCTCAAACGGTTGCTCTCTACTGGCGAGATTTCGTATATGACCGCTCAAGATCAACAGATCTGCAACACGATGGAAGTGGAGTACGAGCAAAACTATTATCGGTATCGAGCTTCTACACCCTCATATTTTTTCACCGATCAGTCTTTGCTGGCGCTGGTGGGCCATCCGCTGGTGTTTTGGGAAGATGCGCCGAATGTCCGAGTCGATGTGGTGGCCGGAGAGCCGGAACTGCTGGTGAAGCGGCTGGACAGCGATCGCCTGCGGCTGGAACTATCGCCCCCCATCAAAGATTCAGAGGTCTTGATCTCAAAGGAAACACCCACCCGGCTAAAGGTGATTTCAGTCGGGCCTCATCACCAGCAAATTGCCGAATTGCTGGGATCGAAAAATCGGCTAGAGGTGCCTGCTCAGGCTGAAGAACGGGTGCTTCAGGCGATCGCTTCGATTGCCAGCTTAGTCACCGTCCAGTCCGATATTGGCGGCGGGGTAGAAGCCGAAGAAGTCCCTGCCGATGCCACCCCGCATGTGCACCTGCTGCCCGCTGGCGAAGGCTTAAAAATGTCGATGCTAGCCCATCCTTTTCCGGCAGGCGGCTCCTATTACCTGCCGGGTCAAGGCGGTGAAACAGTGATTGCTGAGGTCGAAGGAACGCGGATGAAAACGCAGCGCGACCTGAAGGCCGAAAAGAAAAATGCCAACTTGGTCAGTGCCGCCTGCCCGGTGCTTCAGCAGTACCAGCCAGAATCGGGGGAATGGATGATTGACGAGCCTTCGGACTGTTTGGAGCTGTTGTTGCAGTTGCAGGCGTTGGGCGATCAAGTCAAAATCGAATGGCCCGAAGGTGAGAGATTTCGGGTCTCCCGGCAGCTCGGAATCAACGACTTTAAGTTTGACATTCACCGGCAGCAGGACTGGTTTGCCGCCAGCGGTGAGGTGCAAATCAGTGAAGATCGCGTGATTGATTTGCAACAGCTAATGAGCTTGTTAGCATCTACGCCCGGACAGTTTATTCCCTTAGCGGATGGAGAGTTCTTGGCTCTGACCGATGAATTTCGCCAGCGGCTGCAAACGCTGGGTCGCCTTTCACAGTCCCACGGCAAGGAGATGCGCATTCACGGGTTAGCCGCCCTGGCAATGGATGAAATGCTGGGCGATGTGGATCAACTCAAGGTCGATCAGGAGTGGAAAGACCATATTAAGCATATTCAGGCGGCTCGTACTATCGAACCTGAGGTGCCCGGTGGCTTGCAGGCAACGCTGCGCGACTATCAGAAAGAGGGCTACCTCTGGCTGGCCCGACTGGCTAACTGGGGCGTGGGGGCCTGCCTTGCCGACGATATGGGCTTAGGTAAAACTTTGCAGGGGCTGGCGGTGATTCTCAGCCGCAGTAGTGAAGGGCCAACGCTGGTGGTGGCACCGACTTCGGTTTGCATGAACTGGACGAGTGAGGCGGAACGATTTGCCCCGGCTTTGCAGGTGAAAAGCTTGGGAGAGGCGGGCAGGGAGAA
>JBBQAC010000149.1:0-11133 GCA_038315915.1 Phormidesmidales cyanobacterium | reverse complement strand
CATCGCAGAATAGTGCGGTCAGGTCTAGTCGGGATAAACTAAAGCTCATGGCTGGGGTTACTCTGTATTTCAATACTTTGAGCTTATGTCCCAGCCTTTCTTTATGCACGCCTTTACACTGTCGAACTCACGTTACGTTAGTTCAAGTAACGGCGCAGAGTGTAGGGCATCAGCGGTGCCTCACAAAGTTGAGCAGACTATTGCGCTTAAAAGCTGAGTGGGTATAGCTTCTAGCATAGCGTTTTCCTGGAGATGTCTTAGCCCTATTGAGGTGAGATGCGGGGCGGCATCGGCGATCGCCCCGCATCTCACCAGCCGTTACCAGAAAACGGGATTTATGGCATTCAATACCGGGCCAGTAAAGCGGACTGAACCCTGGTGGCTAAGAACCTGATCGCAACGCTATACGATCTGCCAGGTAGCTTTGGATGTTTTCCTTGCGAACCTCTCTTCACATGTTGCTTAAAGGGTTTGCGTTGGGGCTTGCGATCGCGCTTACCCTCTCTAGCAATTTGGTTCGAGCCGCCGAGCCGCTTCCCCTCACCCAACTGACCTGCGAAAATAGTCAACAGGCTGCAGCGCTGATCGGTCAAGACACGCGCCTGTTTGACACGGCGCTGACAGCAGGGGGCAATGACGCTTTTTTGGCAGGCGATCGCCAGTCACTACTCACCGCCATTGACAACAGCCTCGCTTACTTGCGCACGCCAGGTTCGGTCACTGCCTACCGTAGCTATGCAGTGCCGGACATTACTCACAACCGAGTACAGCGCAGCCTTGTGCGCTTTCGCACCCTGGTAAACCAAAGCAATTCTGCTCAGGCGCTTCAGCAAGCCGTCGCCGCAGAGTTTGATCTGTACCAGGCGATTGGACAGGACGAGGCGGGTACCGTCGCATTTACGGGCTACTTTGAGCCCACCTATGCTGCTAGCCGTACACCTACGGCTGAATATCGCTACCCTATTTACCGAAGCCCACCCAATCTGGCTCAATGGCCCGAGCCGCATCCTACCCGACTGGCGCTAGAAGGCGCGGATGGCCTTCAGGCAGCACAGGGGCCGCTGAAAGGATTAGAGCTAGCGTGGTTGCCTGACCGACTGGAAGCTTTTTTAATTCAGGTACAGGGCTCAGCCAGGCTGGAATTAGCGGATGGCAGCACTCTATCGGTTGGCTATGATGGCCGCACTAACTACGCATACAGCAGTATTGGTCGGGCGCTCATCGACGATGGCATTATCGCCGAAGCGGATCTATCCCTGCCAGCGCTGATCGACTACTTCGAGCAAAATCCTGAAGCGTTAGACCGTTACCTCCCGCGCAATAATCGCTTTGTCTTTTTTCGGGAAACCAACGGTGTAGCCGCCACAGGCAGTCTGGGTTTTCCGGTGACCGCAGGTCGCTCTATCGCCACTGACAAATCGGTCATGCCCCCCGGCGCACTGGCCCTTATCAACTTGCCGTTGCCGCAGAAAAATGCAGCAGGCGCGTTAGTCACCAGTCTTACCAGTCGATTTGTCCTGGATCAAGATACTGGCGGTGCCATTAAAGGTGCCGGGCGCGTGGATCTTTTTGTCGGCACCGGCACCGATGCCGGTGAAGTAGCGGGCCTGATCAATGATTCCGGAAAGCTGTACTACCTTCTGTTGAAAGAATAGACGCCTACTTTTCGTTCGACTCAATCCATTATCCAAAAAAGAAATGCGTACCTTGCGTAAATACTCAGAGAACTTCATGTAGCATTTATATCAGTTCTGGTGAGATAGCTCACTCAGAGGAGAATAATCATGCCAAAGCCCTGCGGTAAGCCGCTAACCCCTAACCCCTTTGAAACGTATCGAGATCCGCTCACCGGTCAATGGAAAGTGACCTATCCCTCTAACCCAAAGTCCACAGCCGTATTGTCTGTGTCTACTAAGTCTGTGTCTATTAATTCGGAGGGTAGCGCCCCTAAACGGGCAACCCATTGCAAACGCTGGGAGAAACTGTCTGTCAAGCAAGAAGTCGCCTGAAAAGGGTCTGAGGAAAGTGGCCAGGAATCAGGTCACAGGGCTCGACCGGCATCTCATCGGATATAGAGTAGTAGCCAGACCCCCGCCAATGCGATCGCCGCCCCAATCGTCGCTCGCCAGCTAATGCGATCGCCCAGCAGCGCCGCCATCGGCAGGACAAACAGCGGACTTGTGGCCAGCAGTGACTGCGCGATCCCGGCAGCCGTGTACTTCAGCGCAATCTGCTGTAGCCAAATGCCCAGGTAGGTGCCAAAAAAGGCAGTGATCGCCACTGCTCCAATTACTTTTGGCGTTTTCATCGCGCTCAGGCTAGCTTGCCAACGGGTTTGCCAGGTATCGGGCCAGCCTTCTACCGTACGCCGTCGATATTCTCCCAAGCGCTGCGGCTGTACCACAACCAGGCAACCCATAAACACCAGCCCTGCCGCAAGCCTTAGTAAACTACTCCACAGCGGATCGACCGAATTATCTACCAATGCGGCCCGAGACAGCACCGCCCCTGATGCCTGACAAAATGTAGCCAGCAGCGCGACTTTGATACCGTTGCCCCAGGTGGGCTTATCCGTCCCGGGCACTCGCTCGCTGATCACCCAGGCCACGCCCAGCAAAGTCAGCGAAATCCCGGCGACAGCCATCGGTGATAGCCGCTCGGCGATAAATATCCAGGCCAACACTGCCGTCATCGGCGGGGCGAGGGTTTCTAGCAGCAGTGCCCGACGTGCGCCCAGGACGTTGATGGCGGAGAAGTAGGCCGTATCTCCCAGCCCAATGCCGATACCACCGCTGAGCAGTAAATAAATAGTTGAAGTCAGCGGTAAATCAGGCGCTCCCGCTGAATTTTCGGCCCAGCCTCGGATCGTTAGCGCGACCAAAATAAAGACGACGGCAAAAGCCCCCTTCACCAAATTCAGCACTACCGGGGCAAGCTGCTGCCCTATTTTGTCGAACATCAGCGTTGCTGCTGCCCACAAAAACGCCGCTGTGAGGGCTGCAACCTCGCCAATATAGCCGCCGTCGTTCATTCTCAATAGCTCCATTGCCGTCCTAGAATAGTGCTTTAAGCATCATCGCTCATCGGATTAGTATGTCCGTTAATACCCTCCTGGCCGTTCCGGGCATTCAAAGCCCGTCAGAGTCACTCGATCAACTGCGATCGCTCCGGCGATCGCTGCCCCCCCACCTGAAAACGCCGCTAAAAATCGGCAATGTTACCGTCAATAGCCGAGTTTTGCAGTCTCCCCTATCCGGCGTTACGGACAAAGTGTTCAGGCGGCTCGTGCGTCGCCATGCGCCCCAGTCGATGCTATACACCGAAATGGTCAGCGCCGCTGAACTCAAGCATCTGCGTCAGTGCCCGAAGATCATGGATATTGACCCGGAAGAGTGCCCCGTGAGCATTCAGCTCTTCGACTGTCGACCCGACTTTATGGCAGAAGCGGCGCGTAAAGCGGTCGATCAAGGGGCGGTTACCATCGACATCAACATGGGCTGCCCGGTAAACAAAATCACTAAAAACGGTGGTGGCTCCTCCCTCCTGCGCGACCCGCAGACGGCGATTGAGATCGTCGAAGCCGTCTGTCTGGCCGTTGAAGTGCCTGTCACCGTTAAAACCCGCATTGGCTGGTCAGATGACTCTATTAACGCCGTCGAATTTTCCCGACAAATGGAAGCAGCCGGGGCGCAGATGATCACGCTGCATGGCCGCACTCGGGCTCAGGGCTACAGCGGAACGGCCCGTTGGGACTGGATTGCGAAAGTCAAAGCGGCCCTGAGTATTCCTGTAATCGCTAACGGCGACATCTTCTCTGTAGAATCTGCCCTGCGGTGCTTACGACAAACTCAAGCGGACGGCATTATGTGCTCACGAGGGACGTTGGGTTATCCGTACCTGGTGGGAGAAATTGATCATTTCTTAAAAACCGGTTGGCTACTTCCCTCTCCCAGTACCGTAGAGCTGCTTCAGTGCGCCCGCGAACATCTGATTATGCTGTGGGACTACCGAGGAGTGCGGGGTATTCGGCAGGCGCGTAAGCATATGGCCTGGTATGCCAAAGATTTTGTTGGAGCGGCTGATTTGCGCGATCACCTCTGTCGAATCGACTCTGTAGAACAGGGCTGTCAGCTCATAGATAACGCTATTAGTAGACTCCAAGACGGGCTCTGATTTCTCTTAGCCCGCAAACTTTTTTAAAGTCTGCAAAGATATAAGAGGAACGGTTTTACACCAGAGCGGCTAACCCCGCAAGCGTGTTATAACCATTATTTAAGAGCGCGGTAGTCCAGAGCACAACAGTCCAGAGCACAACCTGGAGCACAGCAATCCCGTCTACCTCAAACTATTGGCTCCCTCTCAGCCCTTCCATCTATCGTTACGATTGCCTTGACCTATGACTTCCTACGCTAGCTACACCTCGCCTCGCGCCGATATTGGTGAATTGCGTCGTTTGCGGAGCCTGCTGCCTCCTGAGCTGCAAAGCTGGGTCACGGTAGAGCCAGCGACCGATGTCGCCCCCCCGCTGATCACCTGCGAAGAGCTAGGCCGCGATCAAGTCGAGGTGCAAATTGACCTGGTGAAGTGGGAACAACTGGCAATTGACCAGCGCAATCTCCTGTTCTGGCACGAGGTGGCTCGCGTTCAAAGCGATACGATTCCCCGGGACGGCTGGGAAATGGCGGCGCTCGCGATTGGACTGGGCGGCGCGGTTGGTGAACTGTGGGTGCAAGACGGACTGCTGCTGGTGCTGGCAATGGGCCTATGCGGTGTGTCCGGCTGGCGGTTATACAAGCGCAATAACGGTCAAAAAACTTTGCAGGAAGCGATCACGGCAGATGAAAAGGCGATCTCTATTGCGACTCGCTTTGGCTATACCTTGCCCAACGCCTACAAGAGTCTTGGCAGCGCTCTGAAAACCTTAATTGAGCAAACACCCAAGAAAAAGCAGCGCGATCGCTTTATCCGCCGACTGGAAGCGCTCAAGAAAAGTGCGAACCGCGCCAAGCAGCAGGTCAAAGGCGATCACACTCCCCGTCCTTCCTATTAGACCTCTCGAACGAGGTTAAGCCAGCGCTTCGGCGATCGCCGTTTCCACATTGCTTCCTGGCTCAACCCATCGATAATTTATTTGAGCAGCCTGTAGCGCCGCTTCCTGGCGTGATCGCGCCCCTTCATCTACCGCGCCGACCAACAATAGCGGGATCCCTCTTCGAGGACGCTGCACACCGATGCTGCTCACCCCAAGCTCAAATGGCCCTGGCTCAAAGTGAGGATTCAACCGCTGATCATACTCAAATTTGCTCAGCATCAGTTGAAAAGAATACACCTGTGCCGGATCGAAAGCCGCTGCCTCAGGCACGGAACGAGCGCGAAAAGTAGGTACCATCTCCGCAAAGGGCACATCGACATCCAGCCAGATACCTGCCCTCGTATCAAAGCTATAGATATAGGCCGGACTGTCCCAGCCGCCACTATTGCGCAAAATAAACTTGTAGCGCTGCCCGTCTCCCTTGACGCGCAGTCTGATGCCACGCCAGCCTGTGAAGTCAAACGGCGGGTCAAAGTTTTTAGTTCTGACCGATGAGAAGCCGCCTGAATTGTCAGTAGAAACGTTGCCAGCAAAGATTGCCTGCTTTTGAGCCGGTTGGCCCTGAGAATCTTGCGCTTGTAGAAAAAAATTGCCCTGGCTAACTCCTCCCATCACAACATCGTCAAGTGCACCCCAGACAGCGGCGGCACCGGTTGTAGAAAAGTCAAACACGCTCTGGTAGACAGTATCCGGCGAATCTTTTAGATAGGTTGCTAGGCCAGCTATGAAGCTAGATAAATCGGGAGCCTCTAGCACGATCACGGTATCGACTGACTGAAGCAGTTGCCCTAGCTCGGCAGGCTGAGTGCCGCTGCTTGTCAAAACATCATCTGACGGATAAAAAATTAGATCCAGCGCCGGTGACAACTGCTTGCTTAGCCGAGCAAAAAGCAAAGATGAGCGACTGTCAATAATAATCGCTTTTTTTTTGAGGGCGTTTAGCGTCATACCAGGAACAGTAGGATTTTGACCCGATAATTGTTGCACCCAACGGAAGCTTCCCAAAAACGGAATTTCGCCGAAATAGCTCAGCGTCGTCAAAAACTTGCCTGCATCCCATCGCGGTTGACTTTCAGAAGACATTGGATACCCCATGTAGTTTTTACATCAATCTTTCTTTGATCGCTCTTTTATAAAAAATACGTAAATGAGCTGAGATTTGTCACCCCTCCAAGTGGGAAATAGTAAAGCAGGAAAAAGTAATAATTGTTACTCGCCCTATCAATCGTACCGAGCGAGCAGCCATTTATGCCTGCTATAGGTGGCCGGGACAGTTCCTGCGAAGAACCGATTTCTCAGCAACTAAGCAGCCTTTACTTCTTCCCCCTGCGGCAGCGGTGCCGTTAGTCAGACAGCGGCCAGCAATCTCGCCTCCTTAAAAATTGTGTGGAGATTTTACGTAAATATCCCTAACTCTCTAAAGATTAGCTAAAGCCAGAAGCTTTTGAGGAGCGAAACTAATACGAACCGCTAGTGTTGAACCTAGTAGAAGAGGAGGAGTCTTGTATCAAAAGGCTTTCCTACCGTTGATTCCTTAGTAATCGCATTCGCTGAGTGCCCGTTTCCGGCTCCTTCTTCCGTATTCCTGAAAACGCTTAGTCTCAAGAGCTACTATTCATGCGTGTCCTTCTTTACTCTTACAACTATTATCCCGAACCGATTGGCATTGCCCCTCTGATGACAGAACTGGCCGAGGGACTGGTCAAACGGGGACATGAAGTAAGGGTAGTCACAGCCATGCCTAACTATCCAGAGCGTAGAATTTACCCTGGATATAGAGGAAAGCTTTACAAAAGCGAAGTTCGTAACGGGGTCGAAATCGAGCGGTGCTTCGTCGCTATTCGACCCAACCCCGGGTTGATTGGTCGGGCGCTACTAGAAGCGAGCTTTGCGGTACTCAGCTTTATTAAAGCCATCAGCGGCTGGAGGCCCGATGTCATTTTGTCGACGAGCCCTTCTTTGCCTGCCTGCCTGCCGGTGGCGGCTACCAAAGCCTTCTACGGCTGTCCTGTAGTGCTTAGCCTGCAAGACATTTTACCGGAGGCCGCCGTTCAAACCGGCCTTATCACCAATCGGCTTGCTATTAAGGTTTTCGAGCGGCTCGAAAAATTTGCCTACGCCAGTGCCACCAAAATTAGCGTAATCACGCCTTCCTTTGCCAAAAATTTGGTTGGAAAGGACGTTTCTATCGGCAAGATGGAATGTATTTCCAACTGGGTAGATGTGGGCCTTGTGAGGCCGCTGCCTAAGGAAGACAATGCGTTTCGCCACGCTCACGGTTTGTCAGGTAAGTTTGTCGTTCTGTATTCAGGCAATATTGCCCGTACTCAAGGGGTTCGAACGATTGTTCGCACAGCTCTACAGCTGCAAGATAATTCAGATATTCAGTTTGTAATTGTGGGTGAAAAAAGTCAGCTCTCAGAGCTAGATGCGCTGTGCCAGGAGCTAGGCGTGCAAAACGTTAGCCTTCTACCTTTTGTCTCTGACGAACAGTTCCCCGAAATGCTGGCCGCTGCTGATGTCTCTCTCATTATGCAAAAGCAGAACATGGTGGGTTTCAACATGCCTTCCAAGACTCAAAAAATTATGGCCAGCGGTCGGCCCGTGATCGCGTCTGTCCCGGCGAGTGGTTCGGCGGCTGAAGCTGTCCTCCAGAGTGGGAGCGGTTTGGTGGTGGAGCCAGAAAGCCCTACGGCGCTCGCTCAAGCGATTGAAACTTTGTATAACAACCCCCAACAAGTGGAGGAGTTTGGCAAGCGCGGACGACAGTTCGCTATCGACAACTATTCGTTTGATCGAGCCATCAATGCTTACGAAGCTTTACTGAAAAGCGTCCAAGAACCTCAGAACTCCTCTACCCAAGAACCTCAGAATTCCTCTGCTGTCCCTTCCCAGGTGGCCATTGTCCGGGAACTGCATAGAGCCGATCTGTAAAAGGTGAAGCCATGTGTTCTATTCGGATGAACTGTCCAACTGTTTCAATAGCTCACCTAAGCGCTGCTGAGACTGCCCGTAAGCAGGCCAGTCGCCTGCTTGTAGCGCTTTTTCTCCCTGTTCATAAGCTTCGACTGCCGCCTGAATCAAGTCATTTGGTGGCTGGCCTGCACTGATGCTACCAGCCGTCGGCGTACTGACGCTTGGTGCACTGCCGAAGACCGCTTCTAGCGCTTCTGCCAGGGTTTGGCGCATCACAATTGTATTTTTGAAGGCTACAATGACTCGCTTTAGTTCGGGCAAGGCCCCCTGGTCGGCCTGCAAGTAAACCGGTTCAAAGTACAGTAAAGATTGATCGACCGGGATGACCAGCAGGTTGCCGCGTACGACACTGGAGCCCTCTTGATTCCAAAGTGTGAGCTGCTGGGAGATATCTGTGTTTTGATCGATACGTCCTTCTATCTGCTGGGGGCCATATACCAGTACCTGTTTAGGAAACTCGTATAGCACGAGCTTGCCATATTGCTCGCCATCGCAGCGAGCGGCCATCCAAGCCACCATGTTGTCTTTGCGGGAGGGGGTGAATGGCAGAATTTGCAGGAATTCTTCGCGCTCCGCGTCGGGGAGCCGCATGATCACGTAGTAGGGCTGCATCGGTTCGGTATCGCCGCTGTTGCCTTGCTGCTGGGGCACCTGCCAGAGGTCTTCCTGGTTGTAGAATACCTCGATGTCTTCCATGTGGTAGGCCCGGTAGAGCTGAGACTGTACCTGAAACAGGTTTAGCGGATAGCGAAAATGGCTGCGCAAATCGTCAGATGCCGATTCGAGCGGCGCGAATAGATCGGGAAAGATTTTTTCGTAGGTGGTCAAAATTGGGTCGGTGCTATCGACTGCGTAGACCGTGAGTGAGCCGTCGTAGGCATCGATGACAATTTTGGCGGCGTCGCGAATGTAGTTGGTGCTGTTGGCGGCGATCGCGGCTAACTGAGGCTCGCTGGAGATCAGATCATCGGCATTGGGGGAGTTGGCTAAGGGTTCTGAGTAGGGGTAGCGATCGCTCGTTGTATAGCCATCGATTATCCACTGAAGCCGCCCGTCGATTAGCGCCAGGTAGGGATCGCTATCGAGCTGTAGGAAGGGCACAATCTGCTGCGCTCGCTCCTTGATATTGCGGTGATAGTGAATTTTAGAGGTGCTGGTGAAGTAGTTGGAGATCAGCGGCTTGAGTGTACCAAAGTCAAAAGCATAGACAGACCGGCGCAGGAAAGAACCCATCGGGACACCGCCTGTCCCCTCATAGGTGTTGGTGGCGTTGTCGTTGCCCAGCGGATAGTCAAATTCTGTCGTGCTGGTACCGGTGTAGATGTGGTGGTCGGTCTCTTCGCCGTAGTAAATGCGCGGCTGGTCTAAGGCGATATCGGTCGATGTGACAGGCGGAATATTTTTGATAAAGAAATCAGGCAGACCTTCGACTGTGACCTGATTGACCGGACTCATCGCTACGCCATAGCCATGAGTGTACTTAAGGCGCTGATTCACCCAGTTTCTACCCTGTTCAGGCACCGCATCGTAGTCCAGTTCGCGGGCGGCGAGCATTACCTGCCGGTAGTCGCCTTCCACGGTGTAGCGGTCGATATCAACGTCGTGAAAGCGATAGTACAGCCGCAGGCTTTGCAGTTCCTGATAAGTACTTAAGAGCGTTTGATAGCCCCACAAGCGAATATTGTCGAGGGTGCCATTATTTTCAGCCAGGGTAGCGATATCCAGATTGTCTTCGACAGTAAAGTCTTCTCGCTGCACGTCATTGAGGCCATAGGCTTGGCGTGTGAAGTTGAGATTGTGAGCGATGAAGGGCGCTTCTTTGTCGAGTTCGTTGGGTTCTACGACAATGCTTTGCTGAAGCCAGGGATACAGCCCGCCCACGACAAGCAGCACTATCAGGTATAGGGCGACACTGGTTACTGGCAGCGAAAATCCCTGTCGCCATAAAGACACGATGAACAGGGCGGCAACGACCAGAGTGACGATGCCCATAATGCCATAGGCGTGTAAGCGAGCGTTGGCATCGGTGTAGCCTGCGCCAAAAACAACGCCGCTGCTAGAATACAGCAGGTCATAGCGGGCTAGCCAGTAGCCGAGGGCAGCAACGAAGGCGATCGCACTCAGCAGCACACACAAATGCGTCTTCACTGGCCCAGTCAAAAAATATTTCCAGCCGCGCTCAATCCGAATTTCTCCTTTCAGCGCGTAAATAGCCACCGATAGTATCAGTGCCCATATCAGCAATTCCAGCGCCTGAGCTTGCAGACCCTGGTACAGCGGCATCCGAAAGACATAAAAGCCAATATCCTGCTGATAAATCGGATCGCTCACGCCAAAGGCAGTGGCATTTAAAAATTTGAGCAGCGTTTCCCAGGCGCGACTGCCGCGCTGAGCCGCGCCGACCGAGAGTACTACGATTAAGGCAATCCCACCGTAAAGGGTCAGCCCTGGGATCACAGCGGCCCATTCTCGGTTGCTTGGCGTACTAGGTGTGTAGAAAGGGCGATCGCGCGTCAGCCACAGCGCCAGCCAGTAGTTGGCAAACAGCACTGCTCCGTACACGAAAAATGCCAATACTGCGCAGAGTACGCTCCAGCCCAAACGCAGCTTAAACAGGCTCGCAAAGCCGGTAGAGCTGAACCACCAGTACTCCGTTAGCCAGTGGACTAGCGTGCTTGAGCAAGCCATTAGCAACAGGCTAATACCGAGCAGCCACCACCAGCGGTTGATTCGCAGCAAATAGGAGGAGGGGTCGCTGGCAGCCGGACGGTTAGAGCGGGGTGATTTCACAGAGAATTATGATGAATGTGTAAAGAGGCGCTGTAGCGATCATGAGTCATTGGATCACTAAAAGACGAAACCGGCTTGAATATTTAATCTGATTTAACCTGGGTGCTGATACGGAGGGGTATGCAAAGATAAAAGCCTCGTGGAGCGTCAGGGCTAAGAATGAGGGTTGGCAAGAGTGTCGTAATGAGCGAGATTAGGATAAAGCGAACGAGGGCTTTATGCAAAAACGATACATCGTCCGATTGAGTGAATCAGAGAAAAGTGAACTGCACACA
>JBBQAC010000166.1:0-9983 GCA_038315915.1 Phormidesmidales cyanobacterium | reverse complement strand
GGATCGCGTTTGGCCGATCTCCGGAATAATTGCATAAGCAGTAGAGTGTAAATGGCCATTACTGTATCGGGAGATCACCGCCTTGGCAAATCCTTCGTCTGCGCCAGCTCGCCAACCGCAACCCGCCCTCGATCCCAACGTCACCGCTGAACGCTCAGTACTCAAGTCTTTCAGCCCCGAAGTACTGGCGCAGGCACTGGCCGAACAGCTCGCGATTCCCTCGCAAGACTGGCACCGGCTGAGCGCCAATCGCACTGTCCGTGCCCGCGAACAGGCTGCCGCCGCCCTAGTATACCTGCTTAAAGATCGACCAGAAGAGGCACTGCCTCGACTAGCTCAAGCCGTGGGCTGGCTAGACCGCACCCTCAAGGCCCCGCCTTGCCCTACGCATGGAGAAAAGCGTCAGTCCGAGGAGAAAAGCGCCAGACCTTAATTTTGCCAGGGCTTATACAATAAGGCTTAATACAGAGGTCAAATGCAAAAATCAGGCGCTGTGAGCAGAGCTTATCGACCACCTGCGCCACCAGCTCTCGATTGCTTTTAAGTAAACAATGCGGTTGAGCAGGCTGGCTAGCAAAGAAGGGCTGGCCTGTTTTGCCAGGTATATTTCTCTGCCATCGTCGCTCCAACGAACCTGATCGAAAACCTGATGAAGAATGTACAGCCCCCGGCCACATTCACTAACAAACGGGCTGTCGGCAGCGGGGCAATTGACGGCCTGAGCTAACCCTTCTCCTCGAAACCCGTCTCCCTGGTCGGTCACAATCCACCAGTAGTAGCCATGAGCCTTGGCGTGTCGAACCGAGACTATCTTTTGGGGATCAAGGCGGTTGCCATGCTTGGCGGCATTGACCAGCGCTTCTTGTAAGCCCAGCCTAAGCTCATCGTGCAGCAAGTTGGGGGTGGGCTCTAACAGGGTATCGAGAATAGGGCAGAGGTATAGAGTGGACGTAAAGCTGAGGCTTTCCCACTTCTTGATAGAAGGTGATCCCATAGACAACTTTCCCGGTGCAGCGTAAACCACTCAAGCGACTCTCCCAACAAACGCATACATACCTAGTGAACATATTTTGTTGCTAAACAGCCCTACTCGCTGGGCGAAAGCTCAAAATAGAACATATGGTCTGACAACAATAGATGATTGAAGATCGTATTAAAAACTACAATTTTTAAAAGGATTTGAACTAATTTGTTTTGATATATCTCCAGTTTATCAGAACATACAAGCAGATAGTGGCTGTATAAAAAATATTGATTCTCCGTGATGCCATTGAGAAGCCTGTGGTATTTAAGAGTTTGTCAGAGCGATCGCAAAAGTGACTGCACTTGCAGACATTATACTCAGGCTATAAAGCGGCCAAAAAAATGTTTTCGATATTTTTTCTACCTTCTGAAGTCATTATAGGTAAAGGGCTATAGAGCATTTAAAGGAGCCCTGATGAAAGTTTAAAGAGTCTGCGCGTATGGCTGGAGCCTTTTGTCTAAAAGCTGGCTTTTGGGACAAATAGTGAATGACTACTCAAAGCATAGAAACCTTCTATTAGACACATACGAATTCGATATAGATCAAATATCGTCAATGCTTTGGGCCGCAAAGGAGAATACTTTATCCAGAGTAAGTTTGTACCTAAGTAATCGTTTGTCTGATTAAATACATCGCCGTGAGACAGTAGCTGGGGCAAATATTTAGGTGCGTGCAATAACTTTAGGAGAGCTGCGTAAAATTACCGTTACCAAAAAAATGACGATGTGATTGTGACAGCTTGTGTTTCCCTAGCGTATCTTTCGATCAGCGCATTCGTGAGGAATTGTGACGAGGAGTGCGATCGCTCTTTCTATCAGCAGCTCAGTGGCCAATGCTGCTGTTCAGGAGGCAGGCTGGTGGCTGCGAGCCGTTTCAGCGACCACTGCTGACTTGTCTTGAGCCAGCATTTGCAGGGCTCGGGCTGCTTCGGGGCGATCGCTAAAGTGACCCAGCGCCTGAGCGATGCGGTGACGCACCTGCCAGTCTTCGTTTTCGGCGTAGGGCAGCAGCAGCGGCAGGGCGCGGTCGTCCTTGAGTTCGCCTAAAGCGCCAATCGCGGCAACCACAATCAGCGAGTTTTCTGAAGTTAGGGCCGACTCCAGCAGGTCAAAGGCGCGGCGATCGCCCATTTCTCCCAAGCAGGCGACAATGCTCATCTGCACCAGCCATTCGGGCGTCGTATCATACAGCTCGCGCAAATCGTCCAGGGCATCGGTCAGCTTGAGCGCTCCGAGGGAGTCGGCGGCAGCGGCCTGCACATCTGGCTCGGGATCGCCCAGCGAGGCCGTCAGGACTTCAAAGGCTTTGGACTTGTCCTGCTCGCCCAGGGTGGAGATTTGGCTGACGGCGGCGTAGCGAACGCGCGTGTTGCGGTCGTCACAGAGGGGCTGAATGAGGGTAAAGGCAGTGGCGGGATCGATCTCGCGGAGTTGGTTGATGGCTTTGATGCGATCGCCCGAATTTTCTGAACCCAGCATTTGCTGAATTTGCTCAACGGAAGAGCCAGAAGGTTGATCGCGATTGGGATCGGCGCTAGAAGTCATGGTTTTATGGGGTGTTTCAGCTACCTTATTTTAAAGGCTAAGGCCGAGCTAACCGGCTTTTGGAAGATATAGAAACATATGGGTGTATTGATATCGGCAGTGTTGCCCATTGCCTTAGTCGTGCTGTGCGGGGTATGGGTAGGCCGAATATTTCCGCTCGATCTCAAAACCCTCTCTCGGCTGACGATTTACGCGCTGCTGCCCGCCCTGGTGCTGACGGGGGTTTATGGCTCTACGCTGCCGCTGAGCAGCACGGTCGGCATTGTGGTCGGATTTTTGCTCAACTGCGGGGTGCTGTATGTACTGTCGAGGGGGCTGGGCCAAGCCCTTAAGCTGCCGCTTGAGCGCCGCAAAAGCCTCGTTGCCACTACTTTACTCGCCAACTCTGGAAATATTGGCCTGCCCTTTGTGCTGTTTTCCCTGGGCGATGCGGCGTTAGAGCGAGCCGTAGTTTATTTGATCGCTTCAGCCATTTTTATCGCTAGCATTGGGCCGATTTTCCTTAAGGGCGAGGGGGTGCGGGCTGGCCTAAAAGTGACGCTTAATCTGCCGGTCTTTTGGGCGACGCTGGCCGGGATTGCGCTTCAGGGCTTTGCTTTGCCGGTGCCGGTACCGGTAGATCGGGCGCTAGAACTGCTCAGCGGTGCGGCCATTCCGATTGCGCTGCTGACGCTGGGCATTCAGCTATCGCGCACTCATCTGAGCTTTGGTCGCTACGAGCTATTTGCCGCCTGCCTCAGGCTCCTAGTGTCGCCGCTGAGCGCCTACGGCATTGGGCGATTGCTGGGCTTGCAGGGGCTCGATTTGTCCGTACTGGTGATGCAGTCGGCGATGCCGGTAGCGGTTAATACTTTGATTTGGGTGACCGAATTTGGGGGCGACACGGTACGAGTGGCCAAAACAATTGTGCTCTCCACAGCGATGAGCCTGGTCAGTCTGCCGGTGGTGCTGTGGTTAGTGACGTATCAAGCTAAGTAGCACAAAGGATGATCAGCTTCTTAAGCTGTACCTTGATCGCGGGCACCCTTCCGAATCGCTTGGTGCTGCAAAAAGCTCAACCGGCTGCTAATACTCAGTGCCGAGAGCACGCTACCCGCACTCATAAAGCTCAAAATGCTGCCTGCACTGCCGATGCTCAAAATACTGCCTGCACTGCCAATACTCAAAATGCTACCCGCGCTGCCGATGCTCAAGATACTGCCTGCACTCGCCAAGCTTAAAATACTGCGGTAGCTGGCCACGCTGAGAATACCGTCTGCTGGTAAAAGGTCTAGCTGGGGTGAAATATCTGGCATCGGGGCTGTCTTAATCTTAAATAGGCCATCTTTTAGAGGCGTTGGGGGCGCGATCACCCCAATTTCCCTCAGTCTGCTGCATGGACCGTCTCATCTTCCGCGCGCCAGGCCGGATCGACAATGGCCAGAAAAACCAAAGGCTCTTCTCCGCAGTTGTAAATATACTGTCTGGCGTTGGGCGGGATGTAAACGGCGTCTCCGGGGCCGACAAGCTGCGACTCATCGTCAATGTGCATCTCACCGCTGCCTGCCAGGATGTAGTACACCTCGGATGTGGTCAGAGCGTGCGGGTCGGAGGTTGCGCCGACGGGCAGCGTCGCATGGGCAAGGCTATAGCGCAAATTGAGCGGCTGCTTGTCTGGATGGAGCAGCTCTCTTAAGAGGGTGCGATCGCCAGCAACGAATTCTTCACAGTCATGGAGCTGTCTTACAAGCATGAGAGCGGGGTTTGTAAACTCAGTTAAAGAACAGTCTACCAGTCGATCAGCCGGTGAATTAGGAGAAACTTTGGACAAGAGTTTGCCACACTGCCCCGGCGCTGCCGCCTTTAAACACCCAAAATGTTGTTTCCCAGCAGAAAAAGGCAACTCCTCGATAGCCCGCTGCCTGCACTGCTTGGATCTCTTCTTTGAGAACGCTGATCGGCTTAGCGCTTAGAAACGGGCCGGTGTAAAGGCCAATCGCAATCGGCACCTGATCTCGCAAGTCGTAGAAGCCGCTGTTGTACAAATCGTTCTCTAAAATGCTCAGCTCGTCACGATAAACTTGCACAACAACTTCATCAACCAGCTTGGTATCAACCCAGCGTCGCCAGTCTTGTAAATACTTACTGTAGGCAAAGCCAGGTGGATTCGGCGAGATAGAGACTACCGCTTCGGGATTGGCCTGTTTGACGGCGGCGGAGATCTTTTCCATTAGCCGGGTAATCCCATCGGCTCGCCATGCCACCCACTCCGCATCTTGAAAATTTTCGGGCGGAGCCATACCCCCGTGCTCGGCCTTATAAAGTTCTGTGGTGTAAGGGTCGTAGCCAAAAATCACCGGCAGGCCAAAGTGATCGTCGAGCTGAATGCCATCTACGGGGTAGCGCTCAACGACTTCTACAATCAGGTCGGTGAGAAACTGCTGTACCTCCGGATGAAAGGGGTTGAGCCATGCCAGATTGCCGCCTGCAATTTCGAGCTGAAAGTTTTTCAGTGGGGTCGGGAAAAGCGGAAATGGACTGAGCGGGTTTTGCACACTGTTGCCGAAGCGGGTAGTGGTGAGCCAGTCGGGATGGGCTTGAGCGATCGCCGCCGTCTCCGGTATCATCAGCCCGTACTCAAACCAGGGCAAAATCCGTAAATGCTGCCGGTGCGCTTGATACACAAATCCTTTGAGCACATCGTCTCCGGGCAAGAGCGGAATATCGGTGGTGACATCTCGCAGCACCCCGCCAGCGGCCTTCGCTACCTGACTGGGGTGCAGCGTATAGCCCCGGTTCCAAACGCAGGGATACAGCGTATTTAGCCGGTGCTTGGCCAGCGTTGCGGTGACCTCGTCAGTACGCGAGGCGTAGTACATCCAGGCCGCGCCCAGATTGGTCATCCATACGCCTCTGATCTGGTCGGTAGCGGCCATAGGAGAAACGACCGGGGCTTGCCAGAGCGCGATCGCTACCCAAAGCGCCACCAAAAACAAGGCCGCACGCCGCCACAACCGTCCGTGTTTAAGCTTGATCACCATCCTCCTGCTTTAACAAATCAATTCGCTCATCTCTCTTACTCTTCAGACGGTAGACCCTCGATTTCGGTCAGAGGCTCTGATAGAGAACGCTCAACCAGATAGCGCTTAAATTCGACACCCTGACGATCTACCACTTCAGTGTCATACAGTCGAAAGCCAAATTTCTCAAACAGCCCCAAGCTAAACTCACTGGCCTCTGCCCGCAGCCGCCGCATACCCTGACGCTGCGCCTCTTCCACCACCGCCTGCATCAGCATAGAACCAATGCCCTGACCAATACAGTCATGACGAACATAGGTCGATGCCACATGCCCATCTGCACCGATACCTGCAAATCCTAAGATCCCGGTATCATCGGTGGCTACGAAGGTCTTCACGTCGAGAATGAGCCGCCGGAAGGGCTCGTTTTCTAAAGCAAAATCTGCCCACATCTGCGTTTGAGCCGGAGTATAGTGCTGCTGCGCGTTAGTCAGCACCGTCTGACGATAAAGCTGCGATAGCGCTACCAGATCAGACTCATCGGCCAATCGAATATTCATCCGGTAACCTCCAAACCAGCAAGGAAACATCCAACCATCCCCTTGCTATCATACGAGCGCAAGCCTCTCCCACTCCCCCATGCCTCCCCCCGCCCTCGATCTTCCCCGCTTTTACCGTGCTGCCAACCCCAGCCGCCCGCTAAGAGTAGTTCAGCCGGAAGATCGCCGCTACTACGTTGATTTTTCGGCGGTGCGAGGCGGTGACATTGTCAGTGAAATTGGCCGCACCATCGTCCGGCTCTCGCCCCACGAGCCCACCACTCAGCTATTTACCGGGCATATTGGCTGCGGCAAATCCACCGAGCTATTTCGCCTCAAGGCCGGACTCGAACAGCAGAACTTTCATGTGGTGTATTTTGAATCGGATCGCGATTTGGAAATGGCCGATGTGGACGTCAGCGACATTTTGCTGATGATCGCCCATCAGGTGAGCGAAAGTATGGAAACGGTGGGCATTCGCCTGCGGCCCACTTATCTGGAAAAGCTGTTTCGAAATTTACTGGAGACAGTGCGATCGCCCATAGAAGTCAGCGACGTCAGCTTCTCAGTCGGCATTGCCGCGATCACCGCTCGGGCCAAGGAAAGTCCCGAAATGCGCAGCCAGCTCAGGCAATATCTGGAGCCCCGCACGAAGAGCATCATCGACGCCATCAATGAAGAAATTTTGGCAGCAGCGATTGCCCAGCTCAAAACCCAGGGCAAACGAGGACTGGTCGTCATCGCCGACAATTTGGACCGAATCGATCCGATCAGCCGTGCTGACGGTCGCAGCCAGTCTGAATATCTATTTGTAGATCGCGGTGAACAGCTCAAACGGCTGAACTGCCATGTGGTGTACACCATTCCGCTGGCGCTGATTTTTTCTGATGAGCTGCCCCGACTGGCCAATCGGTTTGGCGTTGCCCCCAAGCTGCTGGCAATGGTGCCAGTGACCACCCGTACCGGGGAACCCTTCGAGCAGGGGCGGCAGCTTTTGCAAAGAGCGGTGATGGCCAGAGCTTTTCCGATGCTGAAAGCAGGCGATCGCGCCCAGCATCTCCACCAAATCTTTGACTCTGAAGGCACCCTCCTGCGGCTCGTGACCATCAGCGGCGGCCACATCCGCAACCTGATGCGACTGCTGTACGGCTGTCTGCAAAAAACCGACCCGCCCATTACCCAGGCCGTTTTAGAGGCCGTCATTCGCGATGAACGCGACGCGCTAATAGGCCTGATCGACGCTCGGGAATGGAAGCTACTATTTGAAGCCATCACAGCCGGTGACGAGCAAGGCAACGAAGCCTACAACCCGCTCTTACGAAGCTTATTCTTGTACGAATACCGCGACAGCGATGGCCGCTGGCTAGGGCTCAACCCCGTTCTCACTGAGACCAAACGCTACCAGCAATGGCAAGCTAGCACAGGTTAACCCCCCATCCCCCAGAGCGGTAGAATACACTCGTAAACGACCAACCCTCAGATCAACCCGCAATTAAACCCGCAGTTTTCAAAATCAGGATTTGGCAGATCAAACCTCAGCAGATCAAAACTTAAATATCATCACCTACAACAAAAACGCCCTGAACAATCTGCGGCGAGCGGTGGTGCTCGGCCAGGGCCAATTTTCGCTAATTTTGGCACGGGTTAACTATCAGCGCCTGCAACGTCTATTGCTGAGCGAACTGAGCAATTCACTGCGGCTCAAGACCGTCCCCCTGCCGCCCGAGGCCACAAGTTTGCGAGAAGCATTAGCCGCTGCTGTCCGGCAGCAGACCCATCCGGCACAGGCGCTGATGGTCACAGGCTTAGAATTTGTCCAACCGCTAGCCCCTTTGCTCAAAGCCGCTAACTTAGGCCGGGATGAACTGCCCAAAACCTGCCAGTGCCCGGTAGTGCTGTGGGTCAATGACACGGTGCTTCAGCAGCTCAACCGCTGTGCGCCCGACCTCAAAAGCTTTGCAGCGACGCCTATCCGGTTTGAATACCCGCTGCCCTCGCTAGTGTCAGTGCTGACCGCCCAGGCCAACGAGACCTTTGGGCGGGTTCTAGATGCTGACCAGGCAGTGGTATTGAGCTTAGAAACCCTGGCAACTGAGCCGATGGCAGATCAGGAGCTATCATTTGCCCTAGATCAGCTAGATCAGTTGCCGGAGGGTCAAGAGCAGGCGCTCAGTCACGAGCTAATTGCCGATTTGCTCTTTTTGCAGGGCCGTAATCTCCATCATCAGGGCGACCTGGCAAAGGCTCGCAGCTATTATGAGGACAGCCTGACCTACTGGCGAAGTGCCTCAGCCGGTAGCAGTGACCGCTATCCCATCACCCCGCTGGATAAACAGGCTGTTTTGCTGCTGCATTTGGGTCTGTGGTGGCGCAGTCATGCGGTTTTGCATGAGGATAGCTATGCTTCTGCCTGTGAGCGATCGCGGCAGTATTTTGAAGACTGTTTGGAAATCTTTCGGCAGCAAAACCGGCCTGATCGTCTGGGCCGCTTTATCTTGGCCCTGGCAGAAGTTTTGCAAAAGCTGGATAACTGGCCTGCACTCTCAGCGATCGCTCGCTCTGCCATTGATCTTCACCAGCACGATCCGGCCCGACTAGCGCGCGACTACGGCTACCTGGCAGAAGTGGCGATCGCTCGCTACAAAGACGATCCCCATCCCCACTATCTGAGCGAAGCCCAGGACTTTGCCCAGCAGGCGTTAGCAATCTCAGAGCAGGCGGTTACCACCGATTTAACAATTCCTGAAGAATCTCTCGAAAACAGCGCAGAAGCACTACCCGAGGCTGCTTCAGAAGACAATCTGCTACAGCTTCCGTCAGCAAGATTTGCCGTTGAACAGCAAACAGCAAACAACTCGGCCCAAGCAGCCTCAACCGCTGCGAGAGATCAGCAGACGGCTCGTCAGATAGCGCTGCGCTACCACCGGGGCAGCTACTGGTATTTGCTGGCGATCGCTCAGCAGCTACAGGATCAGCCCGAAGCCGCGATCGCTCAGCTCGAAAAAGCGAGACAGCACACCAATCCCTACTACGATCTCTCTCTTTATCGTCGTATTCTCAACCGGCTCTGGCAGCTTTACTTTGACCATCAGCACTACGCTCAAGCCTTTGAAATCAAGCTGGCTCAGCGGCGGGTTGAAAATCTCTTTGGGCTGCGGGCTTTTATCGGCGCGGGTCAGATTCAGCCGCTGCCAGATCAGCGGGCCAACTTACCTTTCTCGCCGACAAGCGCAGCCACAGCCCAGGTTGCCGCGCAAATGCTAGCCGCCGAAATCAAAGCCTCAGGGCGTGAACAGGACATTGACGCCCTGACTAACCGCCTCTCGCAACCACGCTATCCCATTGTCGCAATTCACGGTCAGTCGGGCGTGGGCAAAAGCTCCATTCTCAATGCCGGACTCGTCCCCCGACTCAGAAAATTGATTGCTGAAGGCCGCACGACGCTGCCGTTGCTAATCGGCAGCTACAGTAATTGGCCTGATCAAGTGGCCTCAGCGCTCAGAGAGGCCACCCCAGATCCGGGTAGTGACAAAGACTGGGATTCCGCTAGTCTGATCGACTGGCTCGCAACCCTCACCCGCGAGAAGTATCAGCAAATCGTGCTGATATTCGACCAGTTTGAGGATTTCTTTTACGAGCATCCTGCGGTGGAAAACAGGCGCACTCTCTATACCTTTTTGCGTGACTGTCTGAATTTACCCTATGTAAAAGTGGTGTTAGCGCTGCGAGAAGACTTTCTTCACTATCTTTTAGAGTGGGATCGTTATGCTGACTTAAGTATTATTGAAAACGATATTCTTAGCAAAGAGATTCGCTACTATTTGGGCAATTTCATGCCTAAGGCGGCTGAAAGAGTGATTCGTCAGCTCACTGAGGC
>JBBQAC010000118.1:0-13106 GCA_038315915.1 Phormidesmidales cyanobacterium | reverse complement strand
AAAAACGCTGAAGGTCAGGCAGCCAGTTTCCATGTAAAGTCGCCATCAGGCAAAACGCTCGTACGAACGGCTAAATCTTAGATCAATATCAGGGCGCTGAAATCAGACTTAAAGCAGTAAATCTGCCGCAGCCCCATTCATCGCAGTCTCGGCAGGGCCTTCAGGTTTCAAACGCTTCATAGGCCGCAACGATGCGCTGCACAAGCTGATGGCGCACCACATCAGCCTTGGTCAATTCGCAAAACGTAATCCCTTCCACCTTGGCCAAAATTTTGGTCGCCATGGACAGTCCCGACTGCTGATACTGCGGCAAATCGGTCTGAGTGACATCGCCAGTCACCACCATCCGGGAGTTAAATCCCAGCCGGGTAAGCACCATTTTCATCTGAGCGGGCGTCGTATTTTGAGCTTCGTCCAAAATCACAAAGGCGTTGCTCAGCGTGCGACCACGCATGTACGCCAGCGGGGCCACTTCAATCACACCGCGCTCCATCAGGTGGGGAATACGCTCCGGATCGAGCAGCTCGTGCAGCGCGTCGTACAGCGGTCGCAAATACGGATTCACCTTTTGCTGCAAGTCACCCGGCAAAAAGCCCAGGCGCTCACCGGCTTCAACCGCAGGCCGGGTCAGAACCAGCCGCTCAAATTCTTCATTCATCAGCGCCTTGACTGCTACCATCGCCGCCAGAAAAGTTTTTCCCGTTCCAGCGGGGCCAGTACAAAAGGTGAGGTCGCTGGTGCGCAAGGCTTTGACATATTGCTGCTGGCGAAAGGTCTTAGCGCGGATGACCTCCCCCCGGCGCGTGCGAGCGACGACATCGCTTTGTATCGCCTTGAGTTCGTCCTCGCGATGCGTATCGAGGGCGTGAATTGCCGTCATCACATCGGTAATAGCAATGGCCTGTCCCTGGCTCCAGGTCGGCTCCAGCGTCTCGACAATGCGGCGGGTGCGCTCTACTTGATTGTCGGTACCCGCGATATTGAGTTCGCTGCCTCGCAAAACAACGACAGCACCGGTCTGCTGGGCAATGCGCTTGATATTTTCCTCATGCGGGCCAGCGAGGGCCATGGCATTTTCAGAACTCATCAAGCCTAGTTTGTAATTATTTCCCATGCAGTTGTCAGTTCACCAACCTATTTTGGCTTCTTCTTCGGAGGGGCTGGGTTCGTACTGGGTCTGGGGGGTCTGCTGCTCTGATCGCTGCCACGGCCACGGCCACCGCCTGAACGCCCACCTGAGTAACCGTCCGAACGACTGTCGGAGCGATCGCTGCTCTCGCCACGATCTGAGCGTTCAGCTACCGGTTCCCCAAACACGCTGAGATTGACCGTCATTTCCGAAAGCTTAGCGGCTGAGGCAATTACCGTTCGAATCGCGTTGATGTTGCGACCGCCACGACCGAACACGCGCCCTTTGTCTTCGCCTTCGTCGAAGGCTGCCCGCAGCCACAGTTTTTTGCCCCCTAACAGGGTTTCAGAGTGAAACTTCAGCACTTCGGGCTGATCCAGGAAGGGAGCCATGAGGAAACGGGCGATCGCTTCAAAGTCCCGCTCACTAGTTGGGCTCTGGCTCACCGTTTCTGGAGCGGTCGGGTCAGGAGAAGTCACACTAGCCACCTAGCTGTTCGTACACATTTGCTCTTTTGAGGATATGCTCAACGGTCTTAGTGGGCTGAGCGCCTTCTTTCAGCCACTTAACGATAGCAGGGACGTCCAGGCGAGTCTCGTCCGTCCGAGGATTGTAAAAACCCACTTCTTCCAGGGGACGACCATCGCGGCGATCCTGCGCGCGCATAGCGACGATGCGATAGCTAGCTTCGCGCTTTTTACCGAAGCGCTTGAGTCTGATTTTGATCATTTTTACAAATTGGGTGACGGCTGAGCCGAACAATAAAGTTAAGAACGTTAATTTTTTGAAAGGTTGCGCCTAGCAAAGCCAGCACTTTAAAGCCGGGTCAATGCTCAAGGCCATTGCTTAAACTGAAAAAAGCTTAAGCCGAAAGCCAACCACTGAGCAATCGATTCTAGCACTCACCGCGAAACTCAGGCAAAGCATCTCGCTCAGCCAGAGCCCCGTCAGCAGGTGGAAACTCGCTAAGGAGCGAGCAAATGGCCGTGAGATTTAGTCTTCGTGATCCTCAAAAGGATCGCTGAGCTGCTTAGCCGGTGGGCCGAAGGCGATGTACACCGCATAGCCAGTGAAGCCGAAGACCAGCACCGCCACCGAAACAATAAGAACTGTTGCAGAATCGATATTTCCCATAGAGTTGCGTCCGCTAATTACCCTATGATATTACAGAATATAAAGTAAATCTCATCCCCGATTACTCCATGGCACAGCGCACGAAATTGGGCAATATCCTCAAGCCCTTGAATTCTGAGTATGGAAAAGTCACCCCCGGCTGGGGTACGACCCCAGTCATGGGCGTATTCATGGTTCTTTTCCTCGTGTTCTTGCTGATTATTCTTCAGCTGTACAACTCGTCTTTGATTATTGACAACGTCGATGTGGACTGGAGAAGCCTGGGCAGCTAGCTATCTTCGGTTCGTCCTAGTCAGATAGCTCAGATTTTCAGATTTATTGGAGGGGTAGGTGTGTTTCGCGCCTGCCCCTTATACTTTTAAACAGCGTTGCTTACTGATGGCTAAATAAAAATGAACGTCTTTGGAATTGGCCTGCCCGAGATGGGCTTGATTATGATTGTGGCTCTGCTGGTGTTTGGGCCGAAAAAGCTGCCCGAAATTGGCCGCAGCATGGGCAAGGCGATGAAGGGTTTTCAAGATGCCTCTAAGGAATTTGAGACCGAGTTTAAGAAGGAGTCCGAGCGCCTTGAAAAGTCGGTAGCAGGGCCGATGAAAGCAACGCTTGAAAAGCCAAAAGCGCTGGCTCCAGACGCTGAAAAGGAACCGGCTGAAGCTGACGTCGCCGAAATTGAAGTTGCTAAAGCTGAAGTTGCCACCGAAGTCGCTGAAGCGGATGGCAGCGGCGAGCAGGCAGCCTAGCAATGGTTCAGGCAATCCCTGCGCAGCCGCTCGTGCAGCCGGGCCTGATTGTGGGCCTGGGCAATCCGGGCGCTAAGTACGACCGCACTCGGCACAACATTGGATTTGAAATTGTCGATGCGCTAGCCAAAAGCTACCCAGGCGTTGCGCTCTCAGAAAATAAGCGCTTCCAGGGACTCACAGGCGAGTTTCGCAGCGGCACAGAGCGAATTGTTTTGCTCAAGCCCACGACGTTTATGAATAATTCTGGACAGGCGGTGCGGGCAGTGCTGGACTGGTACAAGCTAGCGCCAGAGTCGGTACTGGTCGTTTACGACGATATGGATTTGCCGACGGGCAGGCTGCGCCTGCGGCTGTCGGGCAGTGCGGGCGGGCACAACGGCATGAAGTCGATTATTGCTCACCTGGGTACGAAGGAGTTTCCCCGGCTACGGGTAGGCATTGGCAGTACTGATAAGGCGGAAGAGGGTGATCATGCCGTCGTCTCTCACGTATTAGGCCGATTTGCCCCCGAAGATCGAAAAATCATAGATGCGGTAATCCCCATGGCTGTAGACGCCATCGACCTGAGCCTGCGCAAGGGCTTTGAGCGCGCGATGAACCTGTATAACGGGCGAGAAGTGGAGCTTTAGGGCGTGGTCTTGGCAGCGGCAGGCGTTGGCGGAGCCTCCCCATAGGGGAATCGCTCGAAAAAAGGCATCCCCACCCGGCGAATATGGTCTATCACATCAGCATCGTTGATGTGGCTGAAGATAGAAATGTCAAAGAGGTAGGGCAGCAGCAGGTCATCAATTTCCTCCTCTATTCGCAGCAACGTCCGATACGTCAGGTGCTCTCCTGTCAGGGTGAGGTCGATGTCTGAGCCCTCACGATAGTTGCCTTTGGCCCGCGAGCCGTACAAAATAGCTGATTCTACTTCAGAATGCTGAGCAAATACGCTCACGATTTTGTCAATAGTGGCTGCTTTAAGGCCAAAGCGACGAGATTCTTCCTTATTTATCATCGTCATACAAAGACTGCATCTTAATTTTCAAAGCCACAAATAGATTGAAAAAGCGTTTCTCGATGTTTGTAGCAATTTCCCTGGCTGTCTTTCGATTATAAGTATGGCTAGTGCGATCGCGATCTTTGATCATGTCCATCCAGCTTTCGCCGTCTTCAATCAAGCCCAGATTGAAAGCAGCCCGTGTAGCGTCTCTAGAACCATAAATATCCTGGTTCCCCTGATAGCTGAGAAATTCTTTCAGCAGTTTCCAGGCCAGTTCGTGAGTGTATTCAAAAGCTTGAATCAGTCCTTGCTCTTCCAGCTCGTTTAGCTGCCCTTTTTCAATGAACTTGGTGAGTTGTGCCAGCGCTTTTTGATAGCTGTAGAACCGCTGATGCCACCGAATGTCTGGCTCGCTCATAGGATTAGCAACATTTGCTGAGAAATAGAATCCACTCTATTCTCTCAAAAAGACAGGTTCTATGGACGAGCATATAAAGCCCAGCCATGTGCTGCTCAGCGTAGCGGCACAAAGCCTACCTGGTCGAGTAAGCTCTGGCCTTCTTCTGTTTGTAGGAGCTGAGCGTAGGCTTTGCCTGCTTGAGATGACTGGCCAGCGTCGCTGAATACGACGTAAAGGGGGCGGGTAAGCGGATACGTTTTGGCGGCCAGGGCACTGAGGTTGATGCGGTTGCGCCGGGTGGGGCAGTCCTGCGGGGGGACGTAGGGTTCTTTGTAGGGGGCGACGAGTTGCTGGGCCGAGGTACCGATAGGGATGGGGGCCACTGTGCACTGGCCGACGACTTCGGACGCGGAGGCAAAGTAAATTGCGCCGGGGGTATCACCGACGAATCTCAAAGCCTCGGTCGTGTTAGGGAGCCTTGTAATATTAGCGGTGAAGTCTTGTCCTGCTAGGACAGTGTCTTGAAAAAATTGGACGGTACCGCCAACGTCGCCGCGTGAGGTGGGCACAATGGCCAAATTAGGGCCACCGACCTGATTCCAATTGGTGATGCTGCCGGTGTAGATGTCTTTGAGCTGAGTGAGGGTAAGGCCGGGAATGGAGATGTTGGGGTTGGTGGCGATCGCGACAGCCTCTATCGCCACCGGCACTTCCTGCAAGCTCAAACCCTTTTGCTGAGCCTGCTGCTTTTCATCGGCGGTAAGTGGCCTGGAAGACTGAGCAAAGTCCAGCTCGCCATCAATCAGCATTTGAATCCCCGCGCCTGAGCCAGGGTTTTGCGCGGACGGATCTTTATAAACTAGCTTAAAGCTGGGGAAAGCCTGCTGAATTAGCGGATCAACGGCCCCCCGCACGGGTGCCCAGGTCGTGCTACCACCGTATTCAAACTGGCCACTAGGAACATCGGCAACCTGGCCAAAGGCGTTGGGTGCATTCTGTACGTCACTTGTTTCAGAAACATCGATGGGTGCATCCGTTGGCGGTGAAGTCGCACCTGGCGAGGGGCCATCACCTCCGAAGATACCGCTGCCTTTGAGCCACCAAACGCCGCCGCCTACAAGTGCAGCCGTTAGCCCCAGGGCGACGATCAGTGCCGGAATTTCGCTTTTGGAATGGGTCATGGCATACGCTCTGGCAAAAGGGTGACGAATGCAGTCAGCTATCAAAACCTATCAACGTTAAGAAACGGGGTCGAGACGATATTTGTTAACAGAGCTTAATTATGGAGGGGGGGAATGGGGGGTTGTTCAGTTTCAACCTTTTAGGAAAGCGATCAGGGATTGGGCGGTAGCAGCGGGTGCTTCTTCTGGTAAGAAATGCCCGCAAGGAAGTGAGTTGCCCTGGACTTGAGTAGCATAGTCCCCCCAAACTTTTAGCACATCATAGTTTTTCTCCATCGCGCCTTTTTCGCCCCACAGCACCAGCAGTGGGCATTCAATCTTTTGATCCAAGCTCGCCTCGTCCTGTTCCAGATCGATACTGGCAGCGGCGCGATAATCTTCGCAGGTGGCGTGAATGATCTCGGGGCGGCGAAAGCAGCGCAGATATTCGGCCATAGCCGCTGGCGTAAAGGCTCTGGGGTTCGCGCTCCAGCGACGCAGCTTGTGCGTGAGATAGTAATCAGGATCTTTCCCGATCAAACGCTCGGGCAAGCCATCCGGCTGAATCAGAAAGAACCAGTGCTCGTAAATGGTCGCCATCTGCTGATTGATGGTCTTAAAAATGTGGCGAGTTGGCACAATATCCAGCATGGCTGCGCGGCTGATCCTTTCCGGATGGTCGAGCAAAAGCCGATGCAGCACCCGCCCGCCGCGATCATGCCCTGCAACCATAAAGTTGCTAAAACCCAGATGATCCATCAGTGCGACTAAATCCAGCGCAACTGTACGTTTGGCATACGTCAGATGCGCTGGATCTGAAGGAGGTGCATCGCTGTCTCCGTAGCCGCGCATGTCCGGGCAAATCACCCTGAAGTGTTGTGCTAGCAGTGGCGCGACTTTATGCCACATCACATGGGTTTGCGGATAGCCGTGAAGTAGTAATAGCGGTGATCCGCTGCCGCCGATGCGCAGGTGGAGAGCAACATCAGCCAGCCGTATTTTTTGAACGGTGAAATCTAGAAACATAAAGGTCACTTTACCTGCGGGGAGGTACCATTACGCTGGCATCATTTCTGACTTGCGAGCAGTCTGGCCAATTCCGCCTCAATACCTGAGGTCAAATCAAGATCGCCGAGTTCACTTGCTAGCTCTTGAGCCTGTTGTAAATATATGCAGGCTCGCGTGATCTGATCCGTTCGAGCATAGAGGGTACCGAGTCCCCAGGTGGCTAGTGCTTGCTCTTCTATGTTTTCGCTTTCCTGGGCTAGTTCCCGCGCTTTTAGATAGCTGGATTCGGTAGGTAACACCAGCCCAATGCGAGTGTAGTAGTCTCCTAATAAACGGTAGATCAGTTCATTCTCGTCACCTGCTTCCACTAGAGCGGTGAGTTCATTAATCCCTTCGGCAAATAGCTTATAGCGAGGATATATCTCCTCAATTAGGATCAGTTTTTTGGTTGTGAGATCTACGTCAAAGGCTTCGATTTCAGCGATTTCTTCTGCGAGAGATTGCTCGTCGAAGCCGTCGATGAGTCGGAAAACAGCGGCAGGGGTAGTTTCCTCCAGAGTAGTGGTTTCTGAAGCGATCGCCTCTCCCAAGTCCTCATCTGCCCGGTCTATTTCACATATCACAACAACCTGCAAAGCGTACTCCTCACCCGGCTCTAGCGGCAACTGATCCGCCGGGTAGTTCATAAGTGCCCGGTCGCTCATTGCCGTCCAAACCGTTACCCAGTTTTCACCCGTTCGCCGTTGCAGCGTCACCCCATACTGCTGCGCACCTTCTACCGCATTCCATCGCAGCGGCGGTCTGGCTGTTAGCACCTGTTCTGACCAGGGGCTGATGATATAGGGCGTGTTGGCATTGGTCGCAGTCCACTGGTCGCTAATGCCATAGCTGGGCCGTACCGAGCGTGGTGTCCCGTTACAAGTCGCACTCACGTTAGAAATACCAGATTCAACGGCGTCACTCAGGGTGCCATTCGGGCAGAGTAAAAATGCCTCAGCATTGGCATCTATATTCAACAGATCGTCCCCAGTGAGCATGGTTCGAGGATAGGTGCGGTAGAACGACGACCAGTTAGGCCGCTTGAGATAAACAGTGCCGCCAGTCACCCGGTAGAGACGGGCAAACTGGGCAGAGGCAGTACTAGAGAACATCGGCCAGATACAGGCAGAAAGAGAGATTATTAACAGCGATCGCAACCTGCTATTTGATCGCCGCTGACGTTGAGATGCTGTAGGTTTAAGATTAAAATATTTTAGAAACGCCATGAGATTATTCCGCTTCGGTGGATGGGGATGTATTGGCTGGGAATGTTGTTGGATTAGAGAGCGTTGAATAGGATAGGGCTTCGTCTGCGATCGCTGCCCAAATGTCGTCTTCGGGGCGAGTTATCTTTTGCCGACAGCGTTCCCATTCAGGTTTGGCTTCGGCAGGGTTTTGCTGTTTTTCTAGCACCTGTGCAAGCAGGCAGTAGGCGTCGGGCCGAGGCTCCGGCAGGGAGGCTTCCAGGCGATTGGCTTTGATCAGTTCGCCCTGAGCTTTGATCAGCCGGTTTTGTTCTAGCCATGCCCAGCCTAAGTTTTTGCGCAGACCGTATTCGAGTTCGGTGTCTTCGCGATCGCGCCCCTCATCTTTCAGCGCCGTCAGCAACAACACTGCTGCTGATTCATACTTTTGATCTTCTGCAATTTGCAGTCGAGCCAAATTGTTTACAGATTTTAAATACCCAGCGCTTAAGGCTTTCACATACTCGGCTTTAGCGCTGTCAAAATCTCTGAGATCTTCGTAAGTGAGTGCCAGGTTGTGATTGGCCTCCGGGAAGTCAGGGTGGAGCTGTAGTGCTCGTTGGAAGTTGCCCTGAGCGCTGGTGAGCTTGCCTTCGTCAAAATACTGTCGTTGGCCGACGGCAAAGTACTGATCTGCGGCCCAGGGTAAGCCCTGAAAATGTCCGATAAAGAACATAACCGTCAGGGCAGCGGCGAGCCCGAACTTAATCCAGGGCTCGTGGTGAGGCGATCGCCCCTGGCGGGCCAACAAGCTGTCGATGAGCTGTTGGCCGACTTTGGTCAGTGCACCACCCGTGGCGAATAGGGCCAGGGCTGCGGGGGCGATCGCGCCAAGCGAACTCCAAATACCGGGTGCGCCGGTAAAGAACCGGGTGGAGATGTCTCTAGCCAGGGCCAGACATACGGTCAGCAGGGCAATCGTAAGGCCACCGAGGAGCCAGTGTGTCCAGGGTTTAGCGGGTTCTGGCGGGCTGTGCCACCACCAGTGATGTTTGGGGGGAGCCAGACTTTTTTGCCAGTGAGAGAAAGGTTCTATGCGGGTGAACTGCTCGGCCCAGCGGCTGAGGGTCGCATCGTCTTGCGATAGCTGAACTAATAAAGGGGAGGGAATTTCGGCGGTTTCTGGCTGCTGAGCGGACTGGTCGATGAAAAACTGAATGCGATCGCGCTGCCGAAGTAGCGCAAGTATTTCCGAGTCTTTTGACCACACGCAGATAGAATCCCCCGGCTGCTTCAAAGCTTGCACTTGGCGATGATAGGCACGAACGGCTTTTGCAAAGGCGATCACGTATGGCGCATTCGGGGCATTATCCATAACTCATAGACGTGACGCAGGAAAGAAAGGGATACGGTATAGCTTAAAAGCCTCAGGGGACAATTTCAAAGAGCATTGACAAAACTGCAACCTCCTCTACATCTAGCAACTGTTTGACGTTGCTGCTGGTCTGCTTAGTATAATTTTGACGCTTCGGGGTGACATCACCTGGCTGGGTACTCATTGCCCCGAAAATGCCAGAGACCGCTTCGGCTGCAATGACTGCGGGGCCACCCCGGATAGGATCGGCGATCTGGGCGGCTTTATCGCGGAGAGTCTCTAGTGGGCCTACTAGAGATTGGGGGCTTGCCAGTATCAGCAGTTCGACGATGCCGAGGGGCTCGACGGCGACGAGGGATTCTGTTTTCGATTCGTTGCTGCGGATAAAATCAATGTTGGGATCGTCGCTGGTGGGCGGGAAGAGGACGGAAATATCTCCGGCTGAGTCGATGGCTAAGAGGCCAAAGTGCAGGGCTGAGGCTTCATGGTTGGTGACAATGACATCTATCTCATTCTTTAAGGGAATTTGTTCGATGCTTTGATCGGATTGCTGTGGAATAAGGATGGCTTCGGGGTTGCCACCGCGAGTCGTCGTGCCCCGGCGCGAACCGGCGCTTTGGATGGTGACTTCCACATTTATTCGTGAAGATTTGCCATTGACCATGAGTGCTAACATGCGGCCAATATGCAAGCTGACGAATCGCGATCGCAGTCGTTCAACCGCTGCTTTAATAGATTCATTAGCGGGGCCAAAAGAGGTGGCTAATACGGGCACCTGGGTGGGAGAGAAAATGCCAATGCTGTTGAGAGTGGGAGTAGGTAGGGTGCCCGTGCTGTTGGGAATTAGCTGCTGGGCGATCGCATCGGTATAGCGACCCAGTAAAACATGAGCGACTTTGCCAGCTTCGGCTGAGGATACTTCAAAATTACTGGCCTGGCTGAGTGTTGCGATCGCCTGTTCTTTTTCTGCGGCTGTCAGGGTGTCGTCGAGGGCGATTTTCAAGACCACAACGTCTGGGATGCCTCGCGTTTTTTCTTGCAGTAGATGCGAAGTAAATTCTTCTGGGTTTTGCTCTAGGTCGCTATCGACTAGCTCTCCTTCTGCCAGCAGGCCATCGCGAGTGCCTTCGACCTGCCGCATTTCTCCTAGTGGTTCTCCGGTTTGTCTGTTGATAATAGAGAAGATGGCACCCTGATCGAAGGCGGCGAGGCGCTGGGGATCTAGTCCGCCTAGCCACAGGTGGAAGCGGCGGCTGTCGCCTATTTTTGGCCCCAGTACGACGGCTTCTGCGGGCAGCGAGTCGGGGGTGATGTGATAGATGGTTTCACTTAAGAGCGATCGCGCGGCGCTCAGATCTGGCTCGTATTCTGGGATTTGGCTGTGGTTTTGTAGGCGGGTGAGGCTGCTGGAAACGGTGGGAATCGTGACAGAAAGGGGGCTGGTGGTTTGCCACAGGTGCTGAGTAAGCAGGTAGGTGAATGCGCCTGCGACGAAGCCATCAAAGGGGTAGTCGGCGGCATATTGGCGAGGGCCTGCTGCCCCGGCGAAAAAGCCTGGGCCGGTGGGTGATTGGATGGCGCGAACGAAGTCGGCTTCGCTCAGGTTGAGTCGTTCGAGCCAGGACTGCTGGTATTCCCACTCGATGTCGGAGATGCGAGGGGTGACTCGGGTGCTTGGATTGCTAGCTGAGGTGTCGAGCGATTCTCCTGTGGAGACGTTTAGCGAACGCATTACGGCGCTGCCTCGTTTGCCGCCGCCTGCGTAGCAACAGTCCAATACGAAGGTGACGTTGGCGGTTTTTTGGGCGAGGGCGGTGCGCATGAGCAGCAGGGTGTGGCCCATGATGTCTTGGACGGCGTCGGAGCCTTGTTCGTCATAGTGGAAGGGGGCGATCGCCGTATTGCGGCAAATCTTGAACTCGCCCTGGTCATCAATACAGTTACGACCGAGGCGGTTGGTGAAGTCGCGCATCAGGTCACTTTCTAATACATGGTCGCCGTGGCCGGAAAAGTGGAAGACAATTACGTCGCCCGACTGGGCCGGTTCATAGAGATATTCGTTAAAGGCTCCTAAAATATCGCGGCGAGAGGCTTGCTCATTTTTCAGCGTATGGACATCGGCGGGGTTGAAGCCAAATCGGTGGATGAGTAGCTGTTTTTGGAGTTCTACGTCGTTGACCGCGCCGCCGAGGGAGTTGCGGGTGTAGTCGTTAATGCCGATGAGCAGGGCAACTTTGCGAGGGGTGGCTTGGGCGAGGGCGCGGCCATAGGTGTTCGCTCGGTGTGAGAGGGTGAGCTGGTTTAAGCCAATAGCGCCTAACGCTCCACCCGCAGCTTGAAAAAAGCGACGGCGACTAAAGTTATTCACGATAATTCTTTACTAAGACAAAAGAATTTATATTGTTGAAGACCCAGTAAAACATGATTTATCAATTCGCCTCTCCTATCAGGGTAAAAGCCGCCCAATTTCCGGGGTCAGGATGGCTTTTCATAGTCGTCAACATTGCTTGGCGCAATGCCTGGGCCTTATCTTGGCCTTGTTGCATCTGCGTGTAAAATTCCGTCATCAGCGCTGCCGTCGGCGCATCTGGAATTGACCATAGTGAAACAATCACACTTGAAGCACCGGCTGCGATTAAGGAACGAGACAATCCGATGATGCCATCGCCTGTGATAGTGCCCAGCCCAGTGTCGCAGGCACTCAACACCACTAGCTCTGCCTGTAGTGTCAGCTCAAGGATTTCGGCAGAGGTGAGCAAGCCATCTTCGTTTTGACTGGGCGCTAGGGCGATCGCGCCTGGCACATCTCTTACGCCTGAGTCTTCAGGAGTACCATATTCCAACAGTCCATGCGTTGCCAAATGGATAATACGAGCATTGCCGATTTTTTGTTTGACGGCTGCTTCAGTTGCGTTAGCTCCTAGCAAAGCCTCTGTATTAAAAAGAGAGGCGATGGCTTGAGCTTCTTGCTCAGAACCCAGCAAGGATGGGAGCTGTGCGGTAACCGCAGTTTCAGGGTTCCAGACTTCAGGCATGACGGGATTGCCGACAGCTAAAAGGTTCGTGTCGCTTTTGGGGCTACTAGCGTGAGCATTGGCCTGTTGCCGAGTGAGACTAAGCACCTGAATGGAAGGAGCCGTTATTAGGGTGTGCTGTTTTATCAAATACGTTCCCGACTCATCTATTAAGGCTGGGAAAGGCACTAAAAACAGCTCTCCCTGAGGAATAAACACAACTCGCTGCTCAGGATCGCTCGGCAGCAAATCTGCAATTGGCTCAATCATTAGCTGGTGCAGTTCGCGTAGTTTATCACTGGCCTGTACATCTTCAGCCCTAGATAGCGCTAAGCCACGACCTCTCACCCCAATTGCTTTTCGACTCTGATTCACTAATTCAGACAACCGATTAGGATCATTACCTAAGGACACTTGCCTGAAATCTAGCTCTCCCGTCGGCTGCATGACCCAAATATAGAGTAAAGGATTGCCCTCAAGGGTTGAAACAATCGAATACTCTACCAAAACACTCTCTTTCTCTTCCGCAACCTTTTGCATTTCACTAAAGCTAAGCGGATTAGCCTCGACCTGAGCTTCGCTGCCTGCTGATAGCTTTTCGGAAACTAGCTGTACAAATGAGCGTGCACGACCTCTATCAGATACTTCCAATGCTTCTGAGATTTTGTTTTGTGAGGTAAGTACCAACTGGAGATTTTTGTAGGTTTGTGCCTGTGTTTCAAAGAAAGTGATACGATTTCTATCAGATAGTTCTGAAGAACGTAGACTCTCGAAGAGAGATATCGAGCCTAAAAGGGATTCTTCAGCTAGTACAACCTGCTCTTGTTTGAAATAACTAAGGCCCAAGTTACCGAGTGAGTTGGCTTCTCCTTGGCGATCACCGATTTCTCTTGCAATCGCCAAAGACTGTTGCTGAAAGTCAATCGCGCGCTGAT
>JBBQAC010000090.1:0-14932 GCA_038315915.1 Phormidesmidales cyanobacterium | reverse complement strand
GTCTCCGGCATTTGCACTCACGTCGCCGCTAAGGTCGCTAGTCATACGCTTCGTATTCTGCTAAGACAGCACTTTGGCATTGATGTGCTCACTTTTGAGCAGCACCCTGTCCGAAACAGATTTACACTCACATAAGACGTTTGGGAGAAGTTAATTTTTCTCGGCCTGGGCGATCGCATACCGGGCAGCAGCCAAGCTCAACCGGGCCTGCTCAATCGGCGAGAGCGCATCCCAGTCAGCGACGGGTACCGAGCGAACCGCCGCTTCTACAAATTCTTCACTGCTGCTGCCGCGCATTGCTAAGGCCATCGGCCTGGCCATCACCTGCAAATCAGCTTCACTCAGCTGGCTGAGCATATCCTGCACACAGAAAATCATCTGCGCGACCCGGCTCGCACCTGTTTCCGAACCCCGGCGGGCTACCTGCTGGGCTTTTTCAGTAATATGGGCAATTATTGCAGTCGAAAGGCGACCCGCAAACTTTTGCTGTAGCGGTGAATGGGCCTTATCGGTACCCCAGATCGCGCTGAGCTGCTGTGAGAGCCGCTGCCATCCCTGCGACGCTTCCTCGTCAGAAATTTCTAGCGCCTGGCCGGTCGCTTCTAGCTGCGCTTCGTAGTCGGCAGCAGCCATCAGCCACGGATAGCGATCGCCATCTAAAACAGCCTGTAGTAGCTCAGCTTCGGCGGCCAGCATAGCCGGGCTCGGATCGCCAGAAGCGGGGGAAGGATTGACCATAGGAATGCATTTAACTGACTTAGCAGAATTATAAAGTGTGATAGACAAGGAATACAGGGGCAGTATTAGCCGTTCCGTATTGCTAGCCACTTTGCCCCTATTTTCTATCGATCCTTTTCTACTGTTCCTCTACCACAAACTCTAGCAGCCGCCCATCTGATCGGCTCCCGAAGCGAATTTGCGTGCCAGATTGCAGCGTAATTTCTTGCCGGTGTACTTCTCGCCAGCTACCGTCCTGCCGGTAAAAAGTGCCGTAGCGAGAGTTATCGCGCAGAAAATAAACGGTTTCGCGCCCACCACCCGCCTGCTGAGTGGATACCCGCCGGTGAAAAATCTCGGCATGACTGCTCGAAACCCAGGGGTCTGGAATCACCAGATCGTTACCGTCCGGCTTACGACCAATGCGGATGATATCGCTGTAAATGGGCCATGCCTCTTGCGGATTGTGAGAGTCGCGCAGTATCGCCTGCTGCTGCCGCCGGGGGCGCAAATCACTGTGCCTGTTGATTTGCGTGGTTTCTTCCGAGAGCAGGAGGGCACCGTTGTAGTCGGGGTGCATGTACAGCACCGGCAGTGTCCAGGCGGGCTGATTGAAGTGGTATAGCGTGAGCAAATGCTGACGGGCGATCGCCACTGCTTCGTCCACTGGCTTGCGCTCAGCCAGGGTTTGCGCAAAGACCTGAATAAAACTGATAGCTTCCTCATCGGCAATCGAGTCACGCATCGCGACCACAGCGGGCAGTCCGTGATGCAGCAGCACTTCAGCCAAACTACTACGCGGTAGCGCCTGCTGCTGGTCTTCCTCAGGCTGCGCCCCCCAGCAAGTATTAAATACCGCCAGCTTCACCTGCGCTCGTTGCAGCACCTCAGAGAGTTCTTTCCCACTCATCACCGCATCCGAGAGAAACAGCAGTCCCCCATCCGGGCCAGTCATCCCATGTCCCGAGTAAAAAAATACGTTGTAGTCACCGTTTCTCAATGCCTGAGTCAGCTCGGCAGCGCTGGGCTGAAGCAGCATCTCTACTCGCCTTTTAGCTGCCGGTCGCAAGCTTAGGTCACTGCTCTGCTCCAAAATCTGCTTGAGCAGTGCCGCCTCTTGCGCCAGATGTAGTCGGTCAGATTCATCGGACGAAGTATCTTCCTGGCCCGGGCTGTCTTTCCCAAGCACCAGTAAGATCTTGAGGTCTTTGTCTAGCGTTTTGCTCTCTAGCTTATCAACGTTGCTGCTGGTACGGCTGAATAAAATTTTTCGGCTCAACGACAGTGCCCGGCTCCCCGGCTGAGGCTGCATAATCTCCCAGGGCAGAGCGATCAGATCGGGATCGCGAATTTCTAGTCGCAGCCGCAGTGGGATTTCCTGGCCAATAGCGATGCCTTGAGATCGGTCAAAGCTGCGCTTCACCGGGCCACTAAAAAGCCACTGCCACAAGCTCACGCCGAGATGCTGCATATAGCGACTGCTATAGCTGGCAGGCTGTACACTGACCGCTGCGCTTTCGGCGAGGCTGTCAATATCGTTGAGCACAAACTGAGGCACATAGGCCGACGGAATGTGGGGTACCTGTGGCAGGCCACGCAGCGAAAAAATCGACTGCCAGCCCTGCCAGGCGTGCGTGAGCTGCGGGCTCCAGTCACAGTCGTGGTGCACATGTCCGCTGGGGTGAGGCGCTCTGAGCACCCAAATGGCAAAGCGATCGCCCTCTCCCCTCAGGCTATCAACCGCCAACCACAGGCATAGAGAATCCTTTTCGGCCATCAGCTCTGACAACTTCCCTGCTGGGTGGTCTCTAAATTCTGAATTTGCTGCGAAACCGCCGCCGCCTTAGAGGCTGTGATCCAGCCAGTGCTGCCCGGTGGCAGAATCTGCGGCTGATCGTTCAGGGGTGGCTGTGGCAAATTGGGCGGGCTAGCCTCCCCGCCGATACTGTCTGTCTCAGAGGGCAGATCCGACAGACTCTCTCCAGAAGGAATGGAGCACAGCTTGAACTGTATCCACAGAGCCTGGTCGTCAGCGGTTTGTTTTTTCAGCACTTGGACAATCGCACCAGTGGGAATTGTGCCTGCGATCGCATCGGCACTGGTACTCGCCTCAGGCGCAAGATACAAAACCAGCGGAGAAAAACCGCCGCCAACAGACGAGCCGTTGGCCTCCGGTTCCTCTGATGCGGATGTTTGCGATTGACGAATGCGGGCATAGGAGCGCACGTCGAGGCTGGCAGGTGCGCCTGCTGCTGCCTCACTAGCGGGCACTGACGGTTCATCAGGCGCGCTGACGTCAGGATTATTTGCAACTGGCGAGCGAAGTTGACCGCGCAAGCTGGGAAGCAAAAAATAGAAAATACCGCCTACCGCTACTAAAAATAGTAGTGCTAGAGCCGCCCACGGCACTCTCCCACCCGGCTTTGCTCGGTCAGCTTTGGATTCGCTTTTATGGATGAGGGGTTGATCTAAGCGGGTATCTGGCCGCTCCCCTGCCGGTGCCATCAGTTGCGTTTGAGGGCGTCTCTGGGAAGTCTGATTATTGCTCTGAGGCCGGGATGTTTCACCCTCATCTAGAGCAGTAGCTGACCCAACGGCGGTTGAATGAATATCCGCTGGCACGTTAGCGAGTTCTCTGGGCACAATGCGCTCAGAAGCGCTGACAACTTGAGCCCTCAGCAGGCCCACCGTCACATTGTCATGACCGTTGTACTTGTTAGCCAAATCGACCAAATGCTGGCCAACTTTGGTCACTGAATCCGCAGCCAAGCCAGTCGTCGCAACTAGGGGGTGGAGTACCGGTTGCCAAAGCTGTTCGACCCGATCGCCGTCGCTCAGCCCGTCCGAGCACAGCAGAAACAAGCAGTCCTGGTCGATTACAAAGCGCTGTACCGTCGGTCGCAGTGACTGCGACGATCCCATTCCTAACGCCTGAATCAGCGATCCTGAACCGGGCTGTACGAGCACTTCACGGTACAGACTGCCGCCCAAGCGCACCTGCCTGGAGGCGACATCGTCGTCCAGGGTGACCTGCTGGCAGTTTTGCTGGCTGATGCGGTAAGCCCGACTGTCGCCTAAGTGCGCAATGTACACATCTGCGCCCTGGATCAGCGCCAGTACTAGCGTTGTGCCCATGCGATCGCGTGCCTGTCGCTGAGCCTGATCGTTTTGGGCCGAAATTTCATCGTTGGCAGCGCAGATGGCGGTCTCTATTGCCAGGGACAGATCCGTGGCGCTCAGCTCGGTGGCGCTCAGCTCGGCCTCGCTACTCGCTAAGATCGGCCTCAGGTGCGACTCAATCGTGGCGATCGCCAGCTTAGAAGCCACATCTCCGCCCTGATGCCCGCCAATACCATCGCAGACAATCAGCAGTTGAGGGGCGGCTTTGGCCGCTTCACTGGTCAGCGTTTTGCTGGTGCCACCAGCCGGATAGCAGGCGTCTTCGTTGCGTTTGCGGGTAGGGCCCTGATCGGTAAATACCGCCAGGTCGTAGCTCACGTCCTGATCTTGAGCGCAGACGGTAATCGCCTCACTCAAGTGCCCGGCTAGCTGCTCTGCGGTTAGCTGCTGTCGCTCCAGGCGATCGCACAAACGCTCCAAAAAAGCTCTCACCGCCGGATGGGCCGTTTCTGCCAGCGGCTGCCACTGACGAGCCAGACCCACCAGCGTTGGCCGTTGCTGATTTCCCAGTTCTTGAGGGCTACTCACGCCATCTGCTAAAGACGAACTCAGCGCCAGCAAGCGGACTATCGAACCGTCTACCCGCAGCAGCGAGGCGTCTAAAAGCGTTGCCTCTACCCCCTCCGACTGGCAGGCGTCCCAGAGCTGAGCAATCTGCCACAGCCAGCTAAGCTGCCTGAGCGGAGGCGCGTCGGGCCAGCCGCTCGTCAGCCTCGGCAATATACTCGGCACCTTCCCGGTAGGGTCGTCTGCTCTAGCCGTCATTGCCAAAGCAGACGACTCTAGCATTAGCACGTAGTCTTCGTCGGGCGTTTTCATCACCGCGTAAGGCCGGGGCAGATGCAATGGATAGGTCGACAGGTGCAAATACGGCTGTAGAAAGTCAGGCAGATCCGGCAAGGATTCAGGCACTAGGCCCGGCTTAGTATCTAAGAAAATGTGATCATGCCTGAGCAGATAGCGCTGGTTGAGTAGGGTGCCGACCCTGAGCGTGCCGACCAGCTCACCGACTCCCCACAGGTAGTAATGTGGCAGCGCACTCTGACAGACCTGACAGACCTTGGCCCCTTCAGAATTGACCGTTTTGCAGCTAGGATTGGGGCAGTTAATCACTGAACAACAGGCCTCGCCAAAGGCAACAAAGAATCAAGGTTAAAACGATGCAGTTCCACCGGCTACAGTATCTGCACGGGCCTAGTCAGCAGCGGAGCTTGCGGTCGCTTCAACCACGCGAGGTAGGCCCATACTGTAGTTAAGCACTCGGTTTTCGAGGTTGTAGCTGAGATCTCCCGACTGTAGCAGCGCCCGCACAAAGTGCTCCAAATCTGACCCAATACGCCGTAGATTGTAGTCTGTCAACGCTTCTGCATCATAATCTTCTACCAGCCGGTCAAACTCCCGGTAGACCTTTTGCAGGGATTCTTCACTCCAGACAAATTCATTTTCAGGATCGACATCTAGCGTCAGCTTCTGTTCACTGGGTACCAGCTCATTATTTTCGACGGTTGCCGCGTAAATGAGAACGTGGCGGGTCGTGGATTTTAGTAGCATGAATGGGGGCTCACAAAGGCTTTATACAGGCAACAATGAGCGGACTAGAGACTTACTTAACCGGGTCGGGATCAGGCCAAAGTCAGTCACTAGGGGAATTATTCCGCACAGTTGCCCAAACTTAATCCATATTGTAAACGGTCAGCCTGCGAGTCGGTTGCTTTCTCATCAGGACTTTCGCGCCTTGGTCTATCTAAAGCTGCTGTTTATCCGTCACGCCCAGTCTATCGGTAACCGCCAAGGGCAAATGGAGGGTCAGGGCTCGACAGCGCTTTCGGAGCGGGGCTGGCAACAAGCGCATTGCCTGAGCCAGCATCTGGTCGAAGACGTAAGCTGCTGGCCGACGCATCTTTACAGCAGCCCGCTCTTGCGTGCCAGTCAGACAGCAGACGTACTGAGCGCTGCGCTAAAGCAAGTTCAGCACCCTTTCAATACCCGGCAGACGGTGGCCTTGCAGGAGATGCACCAGGGTATTTTGCAGGGGCTTACCTGGATAGAAGCCCAAGCTCAATATCCTGAGCTATGCACTCAACTGCTGTCATCATTGCGCTGGCAACCGGTGCCTCAAGCCGAAACTTTGGTCGCCGCGCGATCGCGATCACACCAATGGATTCACTATATTCTGAGCGTTCACTCGCCGGGGGAGGTGGTTTGGATGGTCTCGCACGAGGGCATTTTGCAGCAGATGATCGCAGTGATGATGGGCTGCGATCGCACCTGGAAAATCTCCATTGCTCACACCGCCATTTTCGAATTTTGGCTAGCCGCACCGCCGAAAATAGATTCTCAAACCGTCGCTACAGCCCCTTTTACGGGCAATTTGCCCATCCCTGACCGATTCAATCCAGAATACTCACAGCTTCGTCGCTTCAATGACGTATCGCACCTCATAGGTAAGCTCAACGTGTAAATTCATACCGATACCTGCCCCGTAGCCCTACTGAAACGGCTCGCCCCGATTTCAGGTATTCTCTATAGCGTTTAGCGCTGCTGCGCACCGAGTATATTTTGCTTGCCAAATTACGATGACTGGCGGTAGCGAACAACCCCCAGGCGGTTTATTCTCAATGAAACACCCATTCTCTGATGTGGGCTGAAGGAGCTAGCATGATTCACTCCGCCAACGAGACCTTGGGTCAGGCCCGCCAAGGCAGCGTTGCCGCCATTATTCAAGTACTAAACGAAAATCTGGCCGATGCGGGCATTCGCACTCGGGCAATGGTTATCGATGGGGTGCTACAGATACTCTGCGAAGCGGCCACGCCCGAGCAACTCAATCAGCCGGTCGTGGTCGAGCGCGTTCGTCAGGCGTTAGAGGCAATCAGCCCTCACCGGATCAAAAGAGTCAAAATCAACAGCCGCATCGTCAAAGAACAGCAGTTGCTATGGTTCGAAGAAATCAACCGAGACCCGGAGAATTCTGTGCTGTGGGCTGAGGCGATTACGCTTAAGCGTCCCTTTTTTGTCCAGCGCTGGACGCGCGACCGCCCTGTCAAGCCAGCTAGCCCGACGTTTGTAGATATCGCCCGACAGCCGCCACAGCGAGGCGCACTTTCTAACCCGGTAGTGGCTGTCGTGGGGCTGTTATTGCTAACTTTGGCGGCTGGCTGGCTCTTTCGCGAAGATCTCAGCCAGATTCGCCAGGTGAGTGAAATTGCCTCATCGCCTGCGGATGAGGCCACAGCTCAAGAAGACCAGCCATCGAGCGATTCGCTACCGGAAGGTGAGCGTTCAGAGGCTGAACCGGTTTCCCCTGCGGGCGATCGCACCGCCGACACCACGCCGCCAAGAATATCGCCTGCCGCTGACGATATTGTCAGTCAGCCAGCCGCCGAACCAGAGACCGTCAGCCCTAGTAGCAGCGCGGGATCGGTCACCGATGCGTTTACCGAAGCGGTTCGAGTCGCCCAGCAAGCTGCCATCGACGGCCAAACTGCGACTGCCTCCGCCGAATGGTTAGACTTAGCCGCGCGCTGGCAGCGCGCCGCCGACCTGATGGGCGATATCCCCACTAGCGCTGAGCAATATACGGTCGCCCAGGATCGCATCCAAACCTATCAGGCCAATAGCCAGTCTGCCCTTCAGCAAGCCGCTGCTGCGACTGCCGATCAGAACTGAGGCAGTGGGTTTGAGTTACTCAATACTAACGCCGCCAAAGGTCACAGCCTTGGCTTTCGCAGCGACCGGCGATCGCTCAATAGCCTGCTGCCTGACCCGATGCGTCTGAAAATGCTTTTGCCACTCGTCTGGGGCGTTGAGCGTTTCGCCGCCATGCTTCGTCAGCCGCTGTCGCACCTGGCAGAGCACAGGCGTATTCACGCAGGCTCCCGAAATAATTACCTGCCCCTTGGTCAAAGCAGGCAGTTCTTTAAGCAAATCTCGCCCGGCTGCCTCCACCCCATATTTCAGGCTTTCCTGGTCAACCGGATTGACAATTCGCATCAGAAACTGGCTCATGCACTGCGAAAGCACGTCTGAGTCGAGCTTACCTGGCCTTTGTGTAATCAGACCAACGCCCAGGCCAAACTTACGCCCTTCGCTCAGAATCGTCCTCAGGATGGCTTTGCAGCGCGATGGCTCTTTTGCCGGGGCAAACCGGTGGGCTTCTTCTACCAGCGTAAAGATCGGGTAGGGCAAATAGTTCTCATCGCTGGCGGCAATTTTGTCCTTTTCGGTATTGATTCGGGCCAGGTAGCTTTGCCTCAGCACCGCCGCGCAGATCACCTGCTGCTCTTCCTGGCTGATTTCATTCATTTGCAGCACCGTGACTCGCCCCGGCTCGAAGAGATCCTTGGGTGCCAGGTGGTGGGTCTGATGAAAGTAGGGCGAATTGGCAAAGCGCTCTAGCTTCCAGGCAAGCGCTGGCGCAGAGGAACCGATTTTCAGATTGCCTTCATCGTCTTCAGCCGTGTCCGCTTCATTTACTGCCGCGATCAGATCGTCTACATTCCAGCGATACTCGCCCCGCTTGTGACGTTGGAGGATTCTAAAGGCTTTGTTGAGAATAGACTGCTGCCGGTCGCTCATCTCCGGCAGTAGCGTCAGCACGTCGTGATAGTCCAGCGATGAAATCCGAATAGTGATGTCAGCAGGTGTCAGAATCCTGACATCGGGCGCATAGCCATCCTCTCCCTGGAATCTGGGATGCCCCCGCATTTCTGTCAGCGTGCCATATTCTCCGTGAGGGTCAAAAATCAGTACCGCCGCCCGGTTGTAAGGCTGCAAAAATTCTTCAATCAGCACCCCGGCGGTATAGCTCTTCCCGGAGCCTGTGCCCGCCAGAATTGCCATGTGGGTGCTTACCAGTTCTTTGACGTCTAAAGCTACCGGCACCGCCCCATCAGGCCGCAGTAGCAGCGAACCCACCTGGGCCGAACCCACCTCGCCGGGCTGTTTTTTATTCACCACCTGCCGCAGGGTCGCATCATCTACAATGCTGACTTTAGTGCCCGGATCGGGCGTCAGACGGGGGTTGATAAAGCCTAGCGCTGGGTGAAAGTAGCCGATGACATCGACCGTCACCTCGTAAATTTCGGGGCTAGGGTGAGAAAAGCCAATAAGGGCAGCGATCGCCTCCGGGCTAATTTCGGTATCCGCAAAGATCCGATCCGGCAAATGATCGCTCAGGCGACGATCAGAAATCTTGCCCAAAATTTGCAGCGTTTCATTGCCATCTGGCGCAGCCACCCGATAGTACACAAACTCGCCAATCTTCACATGGCGATTGTCGGCAGTAATAAATAAATACTGATTGCCGTCTTCGCCCGGCCCTTTGACGGTACCGATCACGCAAGGCTGAACATTCTTCGGAGACTTAGCCATGTAACCCTTCAACGCGCAAGACAGTTACTGACGTTTATAGCAGGTTCAGCCAGGGTTCACATGCCTAACCCATACAAATTTACTATTCATTGCCCCGCTACGTTCGAATGATATGTCCCCAAAGCAGTCGCCTTGAGTGAAAATTATTGCTATTGTATTGCAAGGTTTTGTCTGCAATATTGGCAATGACTATACGCATTCGGGTGATGCCTCCCGAAAAAGCGTCCTCACCTGCCGCAGCATATTTTCGATTTCAACCGATAACTCAGGTAAGTGGAACCGGCAAACTGCTGGCTAAGTGATTATTACCCCAGCGATAAAAGCACAAATCCGGCAAATTACTGAGTGCTGTTTGGCACGCCGCTGAGAATACTAAAAGCGTAGCAACGCAGATTTTTAAGATTTTGGAAACGCCTGTGACTCACAACACGCCATTTTCCTACGAAGCGCCTGATCGGCTCAAAGATCAGCCCGAAGATTCCGTCGTGGTTCAGCAAGCGGCTGAGCTTATAGCGGCAGCTCAGATGGATATCGAGGCTGAGGCCGACAGCGTCCAAATTACGACCGAAAAGCGTCCCGAAAGACAGCGACGTATTTTTGCTTCGGTCACCATTCCTCAGCCGGTGGAGCGGGTATGGCAGGTCATTACCGACTACGAGCACCTGGCCGACTTCATCCCTAGTATGACCTCTAGCAAGCTGCTGCCCAACTCAGAGGGACGCATTCGTTTGGAGCAGGTGGGCACTCAGTGCTTTTTAAAGGTTAGGTTTTGCGCCAGGGTCGTGCTTGACATGACCGAAAAATTTCCGCACGAGCTGGGCTTTGCCATGCAAGATGGCGACTTCAAAATCTTTGAGGGATGCTGGAAGCTCCAGCCCTCTGACGATGCTCAGAGTACTCATCTGTTCTACGATTTATCGGTCAAGGCTCCTCGGGCAATACCGGCTAGCCTGATCGAGCGCCACCTTTGCCGCAACCTGACGCTGAACCTGCTAGCCATTCGTCATCGAGCTTTGGAGCTAGCCACCTAAGCACTCAGTCACCCGAGCTAAGGTAAAACTCAACAGTAAAAAGCCGTTCTCCAGCATATTTCTACGCTAGAGAACGGCTTTTTACTGCATGCATAGAAAATGCTGCTCCAAAAAATTTCTACCTGTGACTTGACAGGTGGAAATCCTTTATTGCATACCCCCAGGGGAATTCGAATCCCCGTCGCCTCCGTGAAAGGGAGGTGTCCTAGGCCTCTAGACGATGGGGGCGTATGGGTTCAAGCTGTGATTTGAACCTTTATAAGGGTAACTGCTATTTGCACACGCTGTCAAACCCTTTATTACACCTAAAGGCGTCTTTCTCAGACGGCTACTGCATCTGCCGCAGAAAGGCAGCATCGCTGTAGCCCCGAATGAGCAGCTACGTTAAACGGCTAGAGTTGCGCAAGCGGATTAGCTGACGTCGCATGGCTGGAGAAGCCTGGCCGATATCTTGAAGCCGCTGAATAGCGACGTGGCTATCGAGTGCCTCTAAATATTCATCACTTCCGTAGGCAAAGGCGTCGACTAACGTCTCTACTAGCTCTTCGTGATTAGTCATGGTGAGCTGCTCTTCAATAATCCGAAACCTGAGACGTACCTCACATTCGTAGATGCCGACATCGTCGTCCGGTAAAGATCGATTCGTTGAACTATCCATATCTTAAGTTTGAGTTCCGCAGGCTATGTGGATCTAAAGGACTCGGCAGGGCTGAAAGTTGGCTTGCTGAATATCTATTTAGAAGGGCGAATAATGAGTTATTCACTCCTCTAAATTCAGTCTGTCTGAGTAACTATTGAATTCCCTTAATCTCTTTTGAGATAACACCTGAGGAAGTTGATATGAGGGGATTCTTTCGTTTCTGAGAAATTTATTTCGCCCAATTTGCAAAGTTAAAATAAAGCATGTTTGATCTGACTAGCTAATGTTTTTTATACTTGGCTTTCTAAAGTCTTACGGATGCCTATTGATAGATTTAACTTGTAGTCAAAGGCAGTTAAAAATACCTACAAAGTATCGATATTTATCTCGAAAAGATCAAACTAGACGTTTAAGCCAATAATTATACAGATAATTATTGGCTTATCAATTCAACGGGACTTAGCTGAAAATACTGGGCAGCGACAGCGCCGAAGGCCCGCTACGGAGGTGCCAGCACCAAAGTCTGTCGTAGAAGGATCAGAACCTAGGAACTATTACATAGACAATGCCGTGCTGTTAGAAACTACGGACATTTAACCACCTGGCTATGTGAAGTAGATGTACCTCTGAAAGTTTATCAATACTTCAAGATGCGCAGGCGATGCCTGGGTTTTCAGAGGCTTTGAGCCATGCTTATTTCTACAAAACGCTTGTGCGCTCTGCCAAAAGATCAGGCGGTGCCTATATCTGCACTGAATGGTTTTTCTAATAGAATGGTGAGCATTGGCAATTGGAACAGGTGAAGGCCAGCGTGGCAAAAAAAACTTCCGGCTATCCTGAGATGCCTTTCTTAGGAAGGCTAGAGCTACTGTTTGCCATCGCCGCCACAGCGATGATTTTGCTGCTGGTTGCGAGAGTGTGGCTATTTTTTGAACCTTTTCGCTTCCCGGTCGTTTTGAGCTGGCAAGATGCCGGTATCGGCACGGGCATAGGGCTGAGTATTACGGCGATTAGTGCGCTGGTTTATCATTTGTGGCCTGCCTATCGGCGGAGCGCTGATTTTTATCTGGCGTTCGTTTTAGCGCCGCTGGTGCCGCTGGATTCTATTTGGCTAGGACTGCTGCCGGGGATGAGCGAGGAACTCCTGTTTCGCGGGGTTGTGCTGCCAGCCGTTGGTCTCGATGCGACGGGGCTAGTTATTTCTAGTCTCTGCTTTGGGCTACTGCATATGTCTGGAAAAGGGCAGTGGCCTTACGCGGTTTGGGCCAGCGCTGTGGGCCTGATTTTGGGAGGCAGCGTGTTAGTAACTGGTAATTTGTTAGTGCCTGTGGTGGCTCATGTGGTCACTAATTTTGTTTCGAGCTTGTTTTGGCAACTGCGTCATCCTCAGGTAGTTCGCTAATATCTGCTAAACGACCTAGCGCTAGCCGGTCATCGCACTCGCATAAAGCGTCTTAGCCGCAGTGTTCTGATAGGCCAGTGCTGTTTCGGTTGCTTTGCTCACCTGTGCTAGCGCGTTGACCACAACCTGCGCATCGGCTCCGGGCTGGCTAGCATGTTCTGTGATGTAGCGTTTCCAAATACGGCTACCCGGCTGGCCGTGGAAAAGATGCAGCATATGACGGGTGATGCTGTGCAGCCGGACGCCCTGCTTAACTTGACGGCTGATGTAGGGTAGCATCGCCTCTACCACCTGAGGCCGAGTTTGAGGCTCAGCCGTTTCGCCAAAAATAAATTGATCGGCTTGGGCAAACAGGTAGGGATCGTCATAGGCGGCGCGACCAATCATGACGGCATCTACGGCGGCTAGCTGCGCTTTTGCTTGCGCCAGGGTTTTAAACCCGCCGTTGATTTCTATATTGAGGTGAGGAAAGTCTTGTTTGAGGCGGTGAACGTCACTGTAGCGCAGGGGCGGTACGGTGCGATTATCTTTTGGGCTCAGTCCCTGTAGCCATGCCTTGCGGGCATGAACGCTAAACTGATGGCAGCCTGCTGACGATACGGTTCGGACAAAGTGGGCCATGTCTTCGTATCGATCTAGATCATCGATGCCGATCCGGTGTTTAACGCTTACCGGCAGGGGGGACGCGGCCATCATTGCGGCTACGCAGTCGGCTACGCGCTCGGGCTGGGCCATCAGGCAAGCGCCAAAGTTACCGCTTTTGACGCGATCGCTCGGACAGCCCACATTCAAATTAATACCGCTATAGCCGAACGCCGATGCGATCTGGGCGCAATGGGCGAGCAGTTGAGGATCATCGCCGCCGACCTGGAGCACTATCGGGTTCTCCTCGCGCGAGAAGCCCAGTAACTTCTCGGTATCGCCGTGATGAATTGCCATGCTGGTGACCATTTCGGTATATAGCAGCGATCGCCGCGTAATCTGCCGCATAAAGTAGCGGTAGTGGCGATCAGTGCGATCCATCATGGGGGCGATGCTCAGCGGCAGCATAGCGGCTTCCTGCAAATCAGGGATATTAAACGGCAGTGCTTTCACTATAAATAAGGTTGAGCCATCTATGTTGCGTTCTCCAAGGCATCTATCGCCGCCTGTGCCTGCTGAGGCTGTCCCCACAGCACCCGTTCGCGCTTGTAGATGACCATGCCGGGGAGCGACCCTTTGGGTTTGTATACGTTTTTGGGCTCGGTATAGACCACGGGCACCTGTTCAGACTGGCGAGCGCGGCTGTAGTAAGCGGCAAAGCTCGCGGCTAGCTGTAGCGTATCGTCGCTGGGCACCTCACCAGCATTGAGCCGCAAGAGGACATGACTGCCAGGAATTTCCTGAGCGTGGAGCCACAGATCGTAGTCGCTGGCCTGCTTGAAGGTGAGCTGTTCGTTTTGGCTATTGTTACGACCGATGAGCAGATCTAGTCCTTGTGGGGTGGTGTAGCGGCGGAAGCTGGCAGCATCCTGGCTACTGGCTGATTTGCCCGTAGATTTGCCTAATTGGTAGCCGGTCGCATCGCGCAAATAGCCCTGAGAGATCAGCTCGCTGCGCGTTTCGGTGAGTGATCGCAAGTCAGCTTCTTCTACATAGGCCGGAACCTGCATAAGGCTTTCTTCGACCTGTTCTAGATAGCTGATTTCGGCATTGACTGCCGCCAGTAACGGCATTACAGCGGTTCGAGCCCGCTTGAGCTTTTGGTGCTGCTTGTACAGTGACTGTGCGTTTTGGACAGCGTTTTTTTCAGGATTGAGTGGCAGTACGACCGGTTCACCACTCTCAAAGTCATTGAGTTCAATTTGAGACATGCCGACCTGCCAGTGGTGCAGGTTTGCCATCAGCAAATCGGCTTTAAGCCGATAGCTTTCAGATTGGTCAGACTGCTGCAAACGCTCGGTAAAGGTGTCTGCTTTCTGGCGCAGCTTGGCTAGCAAGGTTTTGAGCCTTTGGCTGAGCTGATGATGCAGACGGCGGAATTCTTCCTGATTGAACTGATGGCGATAGTACTCGTCTAGGAGCGTTTGTACGTTGGCGGCTGGCCGCTTCACCCCGATGCCCAGGACGGTATAGCCACCTAGATCTGCCGCTTGCCAACCTGGGGTGAATGTTTCTTGATCCAGGCAATGGAGCCAGTTTTGCCAATGCTGAAAGAGCCTTTGCCAGTCACTGTCGGTCAGCTCAGTCGTGGCAATATCAGCAGGGAGGCCAGCCGCAAAAATGAGCTGACGCGCGATCGCTGAACTCACACCGCTATGGGCTGTAACCATCATTTTCTTAAGGTTGCCGGGGATCAGAGCAATGCGATCGCGCCAATCGTCGATCCCTTCGGCTAAGTCCGGCAGCTTACCGTGAATAGCAGGCGGGTGAACGTAACTCTTACCCGTTTGAATCGGGCGCACGCTCGACTGCTGTTCGCTCACCTGATGAGCAGCCGTCACAATCTGATTATCTGCGGTTGTCAAGATCACATTGCTGTATTTGCCCATGACTTCCACATACAGATGCCAGAGCGCAGGTTCATCCGGGCGGCGAGCAAACTGCAAA
>JBBQAC010000115.1:0-13361 GCA_038315915.1 Phormidesmidales cyanobacterium | reverse complement strand
CGCTGGTTCGATGCTGCTAAGTGGTCTCGGTAGTCCTGGTAGTCAGGATGGTGCCATTCCCAGGCGGCGTAGTCTAATGTTGAGCTGATTTCCTCGTATTGATTTTTGTGACCTCTGCCGCCTACCAAATGGTGATAGTCACAGTCAGACCGCAGTCTTTTCCGAAGGTTATTAATCTCTCTTGCAGTCGCCCATTCAAACAGGTCAAATCCGTATCCAACTGTCCAGCCTGGCAAAGGCGCGAGTCTTGCTGCAATCTCGGCATAAAGCAAATTTACGTCGATACCATAGGTGGAAGGAGTGAGCTTTCTCGGCTCATCTCCCCAGATCCAAAAGTGGGTAACGCCGCCACGACGATAGGTTTCCAGGATAACAGCTTCGAAGTAAGACGGATTCTTCATGAAATCTCGCAAGTTTATGATGTGAAACCCGCTAAATCCGTGGCCATCGACAAACTCTGCTAACCCTGCCTCAATGTCTGGCTTGTCATACATTACAAATTGGGGAACGAACGCCTCTCCCGTGGCTGAACGAATCCACTTATTACCCCGCCCAGCAACAAATCCTTTGGCATAAGCTGGCCTGTCTGCGTTAATAGCGATTGTCCCCCCTGTACTGAATGACCAGATGCCTTTTTGGGTAGGTGTAAATCGAAACTTTGTCTGACCGTCTCGCTGGAAGGTTAGAACTTGATACTTCTCACCACTGGTGTGCTTAACAGTAACAGCCTGGTAAGGAGATTTCTCTACCGAAATTTCATAGCACTCCCAGACTGGGCGACTTTCTTGATCAGGGGATAAACAGCTACTGTTGTACTGCCTCTCTAAGCCTTCAATAGAACCTTGCTTGGCTGGTGTTCCTTGCGGTGAAGGGGCTAGGCGTATCTGCGTAATTGCTATTACAGCAATGAGCCCGGTAAGGAATACGGCGACAGATTTCCAGTATTTCATGGGGATTGAATGCATAGACTTTCTATAAGGAGATACGTTATCGTCGTTCACCGTTTTGGGCGTTAATTTTATCTGTGTAGGCGGGATTGATGGCGTCAGAGAGTTGCTGCGGTGAGGCTCCTTCGCTGACGAGCGGATAAACTAAGCCTCCCATGCCAGCTGTTACTAATGTTTTAAGACGCATCAGCAGGGCTGTAGAGATGGCCGCAGATGCGTTGATTCCAAATAAACCTAAGGTGAAGATATAAGCGAATTCCATTAAGCCCAGGCCACCGATTGAAAACGGTAGATTCATGATGAACATGATGACGGGAACGGCAACCAGCATGCTGACAAAGTCAACACCGCTGTCGAAGGCCAGGGCGCTGACCCAGACGTTAATAATCGCTAAGAAGTAAAACAATAAAGAGTTGAAAATTGCTAACCAGAGGGCTCTCGGTCGTTCTCTATAGGTCAGAACAGCGGTACGAAACTTCCCAATCTTCTGCAAGGCGGAGGATACGATTGGGAGCTTGCTGCCAAAGTTATTGTGGATGAAGTTGAAGGGGCGAGCGTCGAGAATGACCCAGCAAACGATAGCTACGCCTAGCAATCCGACGATCAGCGATGCGGTTAGCCATGGCAGGTTGAACATTTGCAAGTTGACGATGACCGCGATCGCAGCCAAAAGCACCAGCATTGCCAACCCGCTAAATCGCTCCACAAATACGACCGCAGCGGAGTCGGCGTAGCGGCCAGTATAGCGGCCTAGTTCATGAATACGAATAACATCGCCACCGATACTGCTAGGCAGAACAAGATTAAAGAATCCACCTACTACGTAATAGGCGTATAGCCGCCACAAGCCTACTGGCAAACCGCAAGCTCGTGCAAGACAGTACCACTTCACCGAACTGACAAAATCGATCAGCGGAACCAGCAGGACAGAAATCAGCAGAAGCCATCGGTTGGCCCGAGAAAAAGTACCCAACAGATCCCGCCATCCCTGCAGGCTCAAAAGCCCAGCTTTGTGAAGAACGTACGTGAGCAGTGCAGCGGTCACGACAATACGGAGGAAGTGTAGGATTGATTTTCTCTTCATAGAATTGTCTCTTTCAGGTTGCTCTATTAGGCTATTGGTAGGGTTGCCTAAATTAGGCCGAAAATAAAACAGTTGGGCTATTCTTCATGTGCGGAAACAGGCTCCGGCATTTTCTTTTCATCGATCACTTTAGCGGGTGTCCCTACCGCAACAACATTCGCTGGAATATCTCTAGTAACGACCGCGCCTGCCCCTATGACCGTATCGTCGCCAATCGAGACGCCATCTAAAACAACTACTTTAGCCCCTAACCAACAATTATCTCCAATCGAAGTTGGCCCCTTAGAATAACCATTCTGATTGGCGAGCGGCACTGGCGAGTGATACTCATACCGACCGCCACTCATGATGTAGCTATAGGCAGCGATTAGCGTTCCTTTGCCAATCACAAGCTTTTGCCCTGAATACAACTGGCAGTTAGCACCGATATTGGCCCGAGCCTGAATTTCAATATCGCCGTTTTTGCAGTAGAGAATGGTATTTCTGCCGATAAATACGCCTTCGCTGATACTAATACCTGAATTGTCTGTCCCCTTAGCATCGATCACACAGTAGTCGTCAATGATGACGTTGCTGCCGATGCGAATCTTGTGCGGATGTCTGAGCATTACTCCCCGCCCAAAAACCACATTCTTACCCACCTCGCCCAGCAGGCTCGGATATAGCTTGCTTCTGAGATAGAGACCCAGGGCACCCGGCAGGTTGTTGCAAAAGAGGCCAATTAGCTCGAACTTCAGCAAGCTAAGCGCATCGGTTTTGCCCAGAGTCAGCGCCGCATATTGCTGCCAGCGAGGAATCTTTTCCTCGCCAAATTCTCTTACTTTAAACTTTCCTGATTCCATTGGTGCTCAGCTCTCGCTATAAAGAAACCCACTGTTGCTCTACGTACCACCGGGCCATTTCTTTGAGCCCATCCTGGTCGCGGTGACGCGGAACAAAGCCTAGCCGGTCTCTAACTTTCGAGGTGTTGAACGAGCGATCTTTGGTGTAAAAGGCTAGACGGCGGCGGTATAAGGGGGGTTCGATGCCGAGAGGACGAAAGACCAGCTCACATAAATCTGCCAGTGCAAAGAGAGGCGCTGCTGGCAGATTTATAAACTTAGTGGGCACTGAATACTGCTCACTGATGAGTGAAACCATTTCTCTGAAGGTGATAGCTTGTTCGCTACCGCAAATAAAGGTTTCTCCGACAGCAGCCGGATGAACCGCTGTCACTAGTAGGCAGTCGGTGAGGTCATCAACATGAATGAAGTGCAGTAAATTACTGCCGTCACCAATCGCCGGAACCCACCCAGTGCTGACCATTTTATAAATTTTCAGCAGCCTCTTCTCTCCCGGCCCGTAGATACCCGCAGGGCGGACAATGGAGACGGGGAGGCCGGTATCTGCTCCGAACGCTTTGATCCACTCTTCGCCTTCTAGCTTTGTCTGCTGATAGATATCTCCGGGCTCGGTGCGGTACGTTTCGTCAGCGGGGGGATGCGCAATATGGCCATGGACACCAATGGTAGAAACATGGACAAAGCGCTTGAAGTCCGGCTGTGCTAAGGCGGCTTTTGCTAGCAATTGCGTACTGAGAACATGAACGTTGTAATAACCCTCGTCAGGGGATTTGGCTTCTCGAAAGGGCGTCACCATGTGAAAGATATGGCTGACGCCTGCCGTGGCTAGCTCGATTAAATCCGGGTCAAACACGTTGCCTTTGACCCACTTAATCGGGAGTCCATCAAACTGTTGAATGTTTGAACTGGGGCGGGCGATCGCTACCACCTCAATCCCCTGCTCAACGAGCTTACGAGTGAGGACAGCCCCTGTAAAACCGGTTGCCCCGGTCACAAGGGCACGACTGCCCGCAGGCAACTGCGTATTGGCAACTGCCTCGTTTGGGCTATCGGCAGGCGAGTGAGCCACTGAATTAACCATGGCTAGTTGCCTCCTGCTTGATGAACTTGGTAATAACGGGGGAGCCGAGCAGGTGAGAAAGACCTAACTGCCTTGCTCCGCTTTCTAAGGAGGCCGATAGCTGCGGCTTTTTCAGCATTCGGTGAACCACCATGGGCCAAAAGAACTGAGCATAGCGATCACCTACACTCAAGCCCAAACTCTTTGCGAAGCCCAGCAGCTCAGCTTCGCTGTAGCAGGTATAGGGCCGAGTGTTGCCTTCGACGCCTTTTTTCAGTGAGAACAGAAGCGGCGTGATGTAGTTGATGCTGCGCAGTGTTGGATAGTCTACCAGGATAGCCTGCTTAGTGACGCGGGCCAATTCACCTAAAAAAGCCTGCCACTGCTCGACATGGGCCAAGAATCGATAGCTAATGACCACGTCAAATGCGTTATCGGCGTAGGGAAGTGCCAGCACGTTACCCACTTGAAACTCACACTGCCCGGAGTCTACTAGGGAACGAATTTGGGCTTGACAGCGCTGATCGCTGCCCAAGACGCTCACTGAATGATCGGCTTTCAGCAGATGTGGCGTAAGCTGACCGTGCCCGCCGCCGACCTCCAAAATGCTGGCTTGCGGATAGGGCTCCAGCATGGCCAAAGTCGCTTCGGACTGGACGCGCAGCAGCCAACTACCTGTCGGGCCTGAGAACCTGGAGGCATAGGCGGCTGAAGAGGTCTCAATATCCGCAGTTTCAGGAAAATGTTCGGTAGAAATCATAATGGAAGCGCCGATCAAAGAACCAACGCGATGTGAGGGGGAGCTAGCTTAGTCTGATGAGTGATTGGTTCTGTACAAATTTCCACAAAGGCAGTGATCGCCCATAGGCTTGAATGAGGGGTTGGGGCGATCGCAAAATTTGCTTCAGACTCTCCCCAGGCTTTGCCCAATCGAGTGGGCCTCGCGTCAAAAAACCAAAGCTGCCAGCGCGATTGACCTCACCAGGCAGCGGCAGCGGATCGCTTCCCGGTAACTGAAGGCGCTGCTGAAAATAATCGGGGAGTGGCCAAAATCCCGGTCTACCGCCATTGTCACCGGCAAACAGTGAACCATGAGCTGCTTGGAGCTGAGCCTGCACTAAATTTCCCCGTTTCCCTATCCATTTCCCCACGCCCCAGGGTAAAACAGGCAGACCGTCGGACAGGCTAACCTGCTCCAGTGTGTCTTCCAAACTGAGTCCCTCTGTAATCACCGCTTCCGTGATCAAGGCTAGTACCTCAATCCCTTCCTGAGTGACTACCTGACTCCCGGCTGTTATTAAGATCGAGTGCCCTGCTGTATGCTTCAGCCAAAGTGAATAAGCCTCCGTAGTTGGACGAATTTCCCATTCTGATAGCTGCTGGTTGGGCCGATTCTGTTGACTGACTAAGCTAGCGAAAGCGTTGACGCCACCCACTTCTGCGAGCAGTAAAGCGCCTACCAAAGGCTGCTCTAGCTTTAGCTGATGGCTGTGATCTTGAAAATTTGTCAGCGCAGTATTTAGAAACTGAGCTAGGTCAAAGCAGTCATGTAGATGGACATGGGCATCTACTAATAAATTGGTTTGGTCAGGCGGTAGAGTCATCACTAAAGGTTCGAGGTGCAAGGGCAGAGGAAGTTAAGGTTTATCAATCTGAAGACCGAGGCTGAATAGTCCCTGTTTTGGAACCTGCTTTGAAGATCCAGAATCCCCCTAATAGACAAACTGAGTAAATCAACTCTGCACCGATAAACACTAGATGGCTAGAATCCCATAGCCCTTTGGAATGATGCACCGATGGAAAGATTGGAAAAGGGAACTGAAACGTCTGGGGACTTAAGGGCCAGAGGAGAGGTAACCCACTGCCACCGCTGGTGAGGAGATCCAGCAGTATGTGCGATCCATAGAGTCCCAAGGTGAGGATAAACAGTGCTCTGTAGCTGTATTCACGGCCTGATCGTGGGCTCGACTGGCGGTAGCGATGAATCCCCCAGGCTAAAAGGCTGCTCACCACGAGCGCTGTAATCAGGCTATGGGAAGGCCCTCGATGAAATCGGATACCCGTCAGAAGCTGGGGTAAAAAATCCAGGTCAGGTAAATTGGCTACAAATATGCCGTAGAGGGCGGCAAGCGGCGTCATTGGCCGAAGCTGACGGCGGAAGGTGCGGGCCTTAAAAAAAGGTAAATGGCTCAGGGCATAGCCCGAAACTGAGTGAGCGATGGGTGAAGGCACAGTGGTGAACTCCTGATGATGACTTCCAATGACCGGATTGCATAAGCGGCTGTCAGGTGAACTTACACCGGGCAGGGAGGCGGGGTGGGCGATCGCCGAGGTTCAGCTTGCAAGGGCTGTCGCCACTGCCTAAACCGTTGCTGGACTTGCTCAACCTCGGTGCTTCGCCGGTCTGCGCTCCAGCCCAGAGCCTCACTCATGATATGACTGCACAGATGCAGCACCTCATCACCGGGATGTCCAGCGGCACCTAGCTCAGTACGTCGAAAAATCATGTCGCTCAAGGTCTGAGGCATTGTATCTTTTAAGTTATACCTGACCTCGGCGGCGACAACACTGTAGGCTGACTCGTCAACCCTATCTGCTGAGGTGGGTTCCATGTGCTCAAGAACTGCCGGGTATGCAGCACCATAGTTGTACACAAGCTGTCGGATTGCCTGAGCTGGAATAATGTGGCTGTGCGCACTGACGGCAGTATTCATAAGGGTTTGAAACTGCTCAATGTGACCCCCGTACAAGGGTTCGCGGTGAGATGCAGAAGGAGACACCGCGCCGCGATGCTTTAGCTCAGAGAATTCAGCGCGAACGACCCAATCGACGGCCTTGCGAGCCAAGTCGAGGGCTGTGGTGTACTTTACGCCGGTGACAGATAATAGACCCCCGAGCCCATCCCTGCGATGGTCTTTCAACTGAGAGTGCTTGGTCAGATGGACATCTCCAGATTTTGCAGCAGTCCCGAGGCTGGGCAGTAGGCCGGTATGTACCCACTGAATATCTTCGGTAGTCAGGTTGAGGCTAGGATAGGCTCGGTTGACATCAGCCAAGAAACTCTCAATTTCTGATGGTTCAGCCGAAGGGGGTTTCAAACGCCCGCTGTCGTGGCCATACCAGGTGCCGATGAGGGAGTATCCCCGCCAGGGAGCGATGAAAAACAGCCGACTGCCGGGGGCTCGACTGGTAATCCCTACGGCGCATTCTTGCTGAGCGCCAAAGAGGGGGCGGGTGACCAGGTTCATTGCTTTCGCCAGCGGTTGCGAGGTAGGGGTATCTGTTGCGGTGGCGATGAGCTGGCTGATCCAGGGGCCGCTGGCATTGATGGTTGCCCTGGCCTGAAGGGTGAAGCGATCTCCCGTGAGCCGATCTTCGAGGGTAGTGGCAGCGACGCGATCACCTTCTTTAACAAAGCCAACGGCGCGGACATAGTTAGCAATCTCAGCCCCTCGCTGGGCCGCAGACTGGAGAAAAGCCAGTAGGAGCTGCTCTGAGTTGTAAACTTGGGCGTCATGAAAAAGCGCTGCGCCTGTGAGCCCTTCAGTCGGCAAATCGGGGAGCTGCTCAAGGCAGGCGCTTTGGGAGAGGATTCGACCAGCGGGAATGTGCTTTTGGGGATCGGTGAGGGGGAGGTTGCGATCGCAGCTAATCAAGTCATTCATCTTCATCGCGACGGTCATGGCCTCTTTACCCTTGAGGCCATGGCCGTAGGTCGGTACCAGCACTGGCATGGGGTGAACCAGGTGGGGCGCAATTCGCATCAGGGTCTGACGCGCACTTATCGACTGACGCATCCGCCGAAAATCGGCATTCTGAAGATACCGCAGGCCACCATGAATGACCTTCAAGCTATTTGCCGAGGTACCAGAAGCAAAGTCCGACTGCTCTACCAGGGCAACTGAGAGCCCTCTGAGCGTTGCTTCCCAAGCAATGCAAGCGCCATGAATACCACCACCGATGACCAGCAGATCAAACGATTGATCAGATAGAGCCTTGAGGTTTCTCTGCATGACGCTGTATCCCTTAAATTGAATCCCGTCTCTTCTGCTAGCTTTCTTCAGCTCACAACTTCTTCAGCTCACAACTATGGATGCGGCGGAGGCAGCTTGCAGATCGCTATCAATCCAGTCATACAGCGCGTTAAGCTTGGCTGAGAAGGTTTCATAGGTATGGGCTTTAGCGATGTAGGCCCGGGCCGCCTTGCCCAAACGTCCCCGCAAGTCAGGTTGGCGAATAAGCCGCAGCATTTCCTCGGCAAAAGCGATCGCATTCGGCTCGGCTAGCTGGGCTATTTGGCTATCAAGTACCTGAGTATGGGTCGCTAGATTAGTCGCCAGGAGTGCCTTGCCGCTATCCAGGTACGAATAGATCTTCATAGGTGTATTGTTACCCTGAATACGCGGTGAAACAACAATATCAGCCTGATCTAGATACTGCTTTAGCTGAGTGATGGGCCGAGAACCGATAAAATGAATGCTTGAACTGATCTGGTACTGGCGACCTTGCTCTCTGTATTTTTGAATGTCACGGGCGTTACCGCCAATTACGACTAGATGGACTGTGGGTTCAGCTTTTAGCACTTTTGCGAAGCTTTCTATCAGTAGATCAATACCCTGATATCGTTCCAAGTTGCCTACGTACATCATCAGCACACCTTTGACTCTAAACTGCGCCTTCAGATCTTCTGGAGAAAACTCTGATGAAGGCTCTGAGGCAGAAGCATGAAGGGTTTCTGGAAGAGGAACGGGCGCTCTTGCGATAGAAGACGGCTCGGCGGTAGAAAGTAACGCTTTTACAGGAGTTTTCATGGTGGTGCGTAGACTAGAGCTGAACTGTTGTTGATAGGCAGTGAATAACGTCGGCAGATGTGCTAGCCGCCACTGCGGCTATAGTTGAGCAACGAAATATCGGGGATGACAACGACTTTGTTGGGTTTATAGGGCTCTATTTCGGTCTTGAGAGCCTGACAAACCGCAATGACTGCCTGGGCGTTACGAACAGCAAGCCCTTCGCAACTCTGGAGTCCCTTTTTAAAGAAGCGAAGGCCGGGGTATCTGTCCATCAGTTGCTGAACTAGAGAAGAGTCCATGTCATAGACATAGGGAATCCCGAACAGTTGTTTGATTACAAGTGCAATGAAAACAGCTTCCTCGCCAGCGTGGATAAGGTCGTAGTGGTTGCTTCTTGTCAGCCGGATAGCCTGTACTAGCAAAAACACATCGCAAATGACTTTTTTCCAAGAAAATCCGGGTTGGATATTCCGAACAACTTTAAAGTCTGGCGTTCGATAAATTTTGACGTTGGGGTACTCAACGTCATCACCTTCTGGGAAGGCAATGACATCAACTTGTTCCCCACGTTTGGAAAGCACTTTCAGCATCAGATCCGCAGCGATCGGTGTGCCTCTGGCTTTATAGAAAGGATGTGGTGCCAACATGAGAATGTTCATACCAACAGCAGTACATCTGCTTAAACGGCTTACTCCATTTGTAAACGATGTCAGTATGGTATCGATGGTAAAACCTGTTGGGTTTACGCAATATTTATCTTAATCGCCTAACCATTCAAGTTTTTGTAGGTAAAACTGCTTTACTGTCAGATAATTCTCACATGAGAGTAGTTATGCTATCGTCACCTCATCTGTCAAATATACGTCCTGAATCAGATGAAACAGTTTTACACCTTCTTTAAGGTCTCTCTGGAAGGTTTTGCGCCCTGAGATTAAGCCGCATCCGCCTGCCCGCTTGTTGATGACCGCTGTGCGAATAGCCTGGGCAAAATCATTTTCTCCTGATGATCCGCCCGAATTGATCAATCCCGCTCTACCGGCATAGCAGTTCAGCACCTGATACCGGGTCAAATCAATCGGGTGGTCGCTCGTTAAGTCCGAATACACCAAGTCGTCAGTTCTACCGTAGGACTTTCCGAGCGCGTCGGAAACCGCTTTATATCCACCATTGGTTTCTGGCAGTTTTTGCTTGATGATGTCGGCTTCAATCGTCACGCCAAGGTGGTTGGCTTGTCCGGTTAGATCTGCTGCCAAATGGTAGTCCTGATCTTGCTTGAATACATCGTTACGCAGATAGCACCACAGAATAGTCGCCATTCCCAACTCGTGAGCGCGAGCAAACGCCTTGCTGACCTCTTGAATTTGCCGAGTCGATTCAGGAGAGCCGAAATAAATAGTTGCACCGACGGCCACCGCACCCAAATTCCAGGCTTGCTCCACCGAGGCGAACATAATCTGGTCATACGCTTTTGGGTAGCTGAGCAACTCGTTGTGGTTGAGCTTGACGATAAAGGGAATGCGGTGGGCGTACTTGCGGGAGGTCATTCCCAACACGCCTAAGGTGGTTGCAACCGCGTTGCAGCCGCCCGAAAGCGCCAAGTTGACGATATTTTCAGGGTCAAAGTAAATGGGGTTGGGAGCAAAGGACGCTGCCGCTGAGTGTTCTATCCCTTGATCTACGGGCAAAATGGAGAGGTAGCCTGTATTGGCTAAACGGCCTGCGCTGTAAAGCTGCTGGAGGCTGCGGAGTACCTGAGGGGATCGGTCGCTCTGCGCAAAGATTCGGTTTACCCAGTCTGGCCCTGGCAAGTGCAGTTTGCTTTTATCAACTTTGGCCTGGTAGCTCAGTAGGCTGTCGGCTTCGTCGCCGAGCCAATCGACTATCGACTTCGTAGACCCGGTTTTTGTTGATGTGGCAACCACAGTTATTTACCTCGCGAAACGTCAAATCCTCTGCGCGGTTACTGTGCCGGTAACACAGCGATGGGTATCCCGATGCAAGTAGAATTACTCATAGGTTAGCGCGAGCTTTGAAATAAATTCGCCTTTCTTAAGGGTCATTTTTGCCGACTAGGTAGCGACGGCACAGAGGCTTGCAATATTCTTCGCTGTTGACACCCTATATGTCAGATATATCGCTAAAAGATGACTTTTTAGATATCTATCAGGAGGCTTTTGTCGCACTGTCGACTTCACAGATGTCGCGTCTGGTGGAGTTTTACAGCGAGTTTTTGGGTACTTTACCCAATTCCCACACGACTAACTATGCCGAATTTCGGCTAAAAGGAGCGCGATTAGCCATCTTTACGCCCAAGGCAGATGGCGCTTCAGAGTTTGCTACAGGTCGCAGCGGGGCGATGAGCTTGTGTTTGGAGGTGAGTGATTTGGATGGGGTGATCGCCCACCTAATAAACCTCGGCTACCCCCCCCCAGGAAACATTCTGCGCAGCTCCCACGGCGAGGAAATTTATGCCTACGACCCGGACGGCAATCGGCTTATTTTGCACCAGTCAGCGAGCGATACTTAATCGCCGCCTGCCGAAAACCCAACACGACCAATATATTAGAGAGCGTCAAAAACAGTTCGGCGCTGCCGTGTAGCCAGTCTACATTGGCGAGTTCTGCGCCATAGACCTGCTTTGCGTAGATCCCTGCTGGAATCGTCACTGCCACAAAAATTAGCAGCACATAGAACCCTATTAGCGCCAGCCGGGGCGTTTGCTGGGACTTTGTCAGAAACCACAAAAATCCCAGATACGGGAAAAGCGATAGGGCAAACAGCGTTTCTTTGGTCATGCCTCAGTGCCTTCTTGAGCGTTTTCAGAAGATGAATGGGGTGACTGCCGCCAAATCCACCAGGCCGCAGCGCACAAGGTGACATTGCCGACTACCGTCATCGCGGCCTGCACAAGCACCAGCCAGTTTAACGCCACTGAGTTATCAAAAAAGTGCCAGGTGCAGGCGCACATCGCGCTGATCAAGGCGGGCAGCATTCCAAAGGAGAGCGTACGCCAGGCCAGATAGCCGCTGGCTTCAGCGTATTGCCATATAAACCAGATGGCCGCGATCCACTCGATCACACTAGAGACGTGAACCATCCAGGTTGGAATTGAGAGAGCATGCATAAGAATTGAAAATCTGCGTTCTTCTGTATTCTAGAGATCTATTTGGCGTTGCTGACCCCAGCCGGTCAGAAAATTATGCGAGCGGTGCTATGTGGTTACTACGGGATGGGCAATGGCGGCGATGAGGCACTGCTCGCTACGCTGCTGCAAATGCTACCTGCGCAGGTGACGCCTGTGGTGCTCTCGGGCAATCCAGCGGAAACGCGCGATCGCTTTCAGGTAGAAGCCGTTCCCCGGAAATCTATGCCTGCCGTACTGGCTGCCCTTCGCCATGCGGATGCTTTTATTTGGGGCGGTGGTAGCCTGATGCAAGATGCCAGCAGCGCCCTCAACCCGGTGTACTACGGGGGGCTGATGCTGCTCGCTCAGGCGATGGGACTGAAGACGATCGCCTGGGCTCAGGGCATTGGCCCGCTGTACCAGCCGTTCAGTCAGTGGTTGACCCGCCGCGCGCTGAATCAATGCACTCAGGTGAGCGTGCGCGATCGCAACTCTGAAGCCTTGCTCGGCCAGTGGCACCGCCCCTGCTTACTCGCCCCAGATCCCGTATGGGGACTAGATTCTGCCCCTGTAGAAGGACTCTGGGACTTGCCCGCGCCTCGTGTTGCCGTTGCCCTGCGGCCTCATGTCCAGCTGACTCAAGCTAAGTTGGAAAGACTAGCTCAGGCGTTGGCCAACTTTCAAAAAGCCACTGGCGTCTGCATCGTGCTCGTGCCTTTCCAGCCGGTCAAAGATTTAGCGATCGCCCAGTTCATCGCCAGTCATTTGACTGAACAAAAAAGTGGCCCTTTCCATATCTATAGTCTCACCCAGCCCCAGCAGCTTAAAGGACTCTTTCGCGGTGTAGAGATGACCATCGGTATGCGCTTTCACGCGCTGGTGATGTCTGCTGCTGAAGGTTGCCGCAGCTTTGCTCTGAGCTACGATCCCAAAGTCGATGCGCTAGCAGACTCTCTATCACTACCGGGCTGGACGCTCAATCCTACTGCCGCTACCGGGCTACTGCCTCTACCGGAAACGCCCCAAGCCATCTGCAAAACATGGCTCGATATCTATCTCAATGGTGATGCCCTCACCCCCGACCAGATCCAATCTCAAGTAGATCGCGCCTTCATGCATCAGGATCTGTTAGCAGCGGCGCTGTTGGTTTGACCAAAAGTGTCAGTGACTGAACACAATGTACGACAAACTCACCAATCCCTGTCGCAAGCTGACGGTTGAAGAGTCAGTCTTGTGATCTGCAACAAATATCCGGATGCTGTGTCCCATATGTGGAAGGATTTATCGTCAAATGTACGGAATTTACTGATGTTTTTTGTTTTGGCCTACAGTTATTTGACTTTCTGTGCTACTACTTTAGGAAGCCGTTTTTTAGGATTCCCGAGTCCTGAGTAAGTGACCTAACTTTTTTAGAGCTTTCTCAAAACTCTAAAATTGCGTCCTCCCACAAACTTTGCCTGCGATTTCCTAATAGACTATGAGCGAAAATAAGCCGCCCAAACCCTCATCCG
>JBBQAC010000188.1:0-9086 GCA_038315915.1 Phormidesmidales cyanobacterium | reverse complement strand
TTGCCCATCAACTGCGGTATCTCAGTCCAGCAAGCTTGCGCTCATTGATGCAGCGTAATAGCCTCATCAACGCATTCGATTATGCTGAGCTGCGCCCTAAGCAGCTTATCTATCCGTAGCTTCTCAAAGACAAAACCGTATTACTAGTTGTCGAAGTCGTCCTCCGGCCTCAGCGAAGCAAAGGCTTTGTACTGCTTAAGAAGCGGTGGGTGGTGGAGCGCACCTTTGGCTGGTGGAACTGGTATCGGCGGCTCAGCAAGGACTATGAGCGTTTGCCTGAAAACTCAGAAGCGATGGTTTACATTGCCATGATTCGGCTGATGCTGAGACGACTGGCGTAATTTGTTACATCATCCGACTTTTCAAACATCCTCTAATGCAATGTGGTCATAATTGACTCATGCCCCATCAAAGCCTTCAGAACTCTCGCTTGAACCTATCAGAGCAGATGCGCTCATACTCCTCCAGTCGAAGAACCTTGTTCTGCACATAGAATTTGAAACCCTTCCCAAGCCAAACATTCTGTATAGTTTCTATCCTCTTCGGGTGTAACCGGTCGCGCGCGCTTACCTGAAACTAAGAGTTCTGGCCGATGATTTTGGCCCTTCTTGGAACGAAGTCAGTGGATATCTGATGCCCTATACGAGCCTATTGAGCTTCAGGGCGCGGGCGACCGGTTACACCCATCCTCTTCTTACTCACGGCCTTTCACTTTTAATTACACCCCACGCTACCGCACGAGTTTCCAGGCTTCCCCCACTTTCCTTCGCTCTCTTAGAACAAAAGAAACTGCCATCAATGCTCGTCTCTAAAGATCAAGGACTACTTTTGCTGTTTTGGGTTTAGCGATGCAGATGAGTACGGAACCTTCTTCAATCTCTGCCGTTGGCGTTTCTACATACTCCACCTCACCGTCAAGGATTTTGCATATACAAGTCCCACAAATACCCTGTCTACAACTGTAGGGAGGGTTCAAACCATTGGCTTCGGCAAAGTCCAGCAGGTTGGTTGAATTAGCCATCCATGTAGCAGTTTTGCCCGTCTGGTCAAAGGCAATTTCTGCGCCCTTCTGTCCATCGGAGACCTCGCTGGATGAGCTGCCAGGGCTGACGTTGCCTGCTTTCATAAACGACTCAAAGAAGACCCGACTCTCAGGTACACCCGCATTTTCTAAGCCCTCACGCAGCGATGCCAAAAAGGGCGGAGAACCACACAGAAAGTACTCTGCCTCATGGCTGGCCAGCGATCGCACCAGCTCTGTAGTCACGTGACCAGTGCTGTGATAGTGACCAGCATCTTCTGCTTGAGGACGGCTATAGGCAAAATGAATCATTAAATTGGGATTTTGGGCAGCAACCCCTGTAATCTCATCTCGAAACGCATGAAATTGACCATTTTTAGCCCCATGCACAAACCAGATAGGGCGATCAGGGTTAAGTTGGGTCGCGGCTTTTGCCATGCTTATCATGGGTGTAATGCCTACGCCATTGCTGATTAGCACCGCAGGCAAATGCGATCGCACATCCAGGGTAAACGTGCCGTTCGGTGGTTTTGCTGGAATGACGGAGCCTTCTTGAACCTGTTCGTGCATAAAGTTGGAAGCTAAACCTGCTGGTACATCTAACTCTGGTGGACTTGGCTCCCGCTTGACGGACAGACGGTAGAGGTTCTGGAGTTCGCTGTAGTCTGACAGTGAATAGGTGCGAATGATGGGCTTTGTTTGTCCAGGAATCTCTAGCTGTATGGTGAGAAATTGACCGGGTTGAAATGTGGGGATTTCGTCCTTGTCTTCGGGCTGTAGATAAAACGAGGTGATCTCCTCGCTTTCTTTCACTTTACGAGTAACCACAAAGTTGCGCCAACCATTCCAGGCGTTGGGTTGCAGGGACTTCTGATCACCCGAAGCCTGATTAGACTTTTTCCCATTTACCTGACTCCCATAAACTAGCCCCAGAAGTGCGCCCCCTCCTATTCCCGCGAGCGAGGCATAGGTCGCCGCTTTGTAAAATGACTCATCTTTGGGTCTGATTACGCCGAGGAAGATAGCCGACGTGATTGTTACGCTCAAACCAACTGTCAGGGCGGCGGTAACGCTCATTAATCCCAGTGCTATGGCCGAAGCAGGTGTAAGTTGTGCACCTGTTGCCCTCACTGCTGTGGCGTTTTTGACCCATGAATTTCTGATTTTCTTCAGGCGTGTAGCCATAGCTCGTTCCTACTAAATGGCGTATGTGGTCGGCGTCTCGACTCCTAAAAGTTCTAACTGAATGGAGAGGGAAACCGTTTCTAGATTTGACCAGCGCGACATTTGTTGGGTTCACGGGATAGCTCTGATTATAAGGTCAGTTCATAAAGTTTTTATGAGGTTTCTCTGAGAGAGTGATACAACGGCTAGAGGGTAGATAGGACAGCGTCTATAGCCCTCAATCTGCGCAAGTGATAGTCAATTTTGTTGCGGTCAAGTCTCATTAGAGCCTGAATCTGTTGCTGACAGCGCGGTTAAAATGGTACCCATCGATAGGCTCTTAACCCAACATAGAAAGCACTGTGCCGCTTGTGGGCACGCCCTTTAGTTTCGGGTCTGGCAATATACTTCTGCGAAGCCTTCTGCTTGAGGCGTTATCCTGGGGAGACGGCGTATGTGGGCCTGCGACATCGATTCAATAGAAGCTGGGCCATAAGGCTGAAAGCGCCTCAATAAATAGCTTTCAGCCCTCTGAATCAAGTTATCCAAGAGAACCCAGCCGACTTCACTCAGGAAGAATTAGCAATTGTCGGCGGCTGGAAAACCTTTGTCAAAGATAAGTTTTACGTTGAGCGACTGCTCAAAAAGCACGGCATTTTTATAGATAGCCAGGAAAACGTTTATGGCATCTCAGGGCTGAGCGACGAACTGTCTGACATTATCGACAAGCGCAGCCTGCCACTGTGCGCACAAGCCGTTCTACTCCCATTCAAAGGGAAAATTGTCTACGACGGTCTTTTGGGCTTTTACAACGTTTCTTTTGGTAGCGGCATTCGCTCCTCTCTCAAGGAGATGTACCTGATCGCAAAAGATAACGATGCCATTATCGAAATGCTCGATTCTTCATCTAACGCCGCCAAGACGACAAAAGCATCCACCAAAACAGCCAAAGCAACTCAAGACTTGACGCCTTTGCTCGATGAGATGGCCAGCATCGCTAAAAAACTACGCGGCGGCAGCGGTCAGCCCGCGATCTACAGCCCCGTTTTTAGCCTGGCGCGCGCCAGTATCGAACTCGCCCAAATCGCCACAGAAGAGCCGATAGATGTTGACAAGCTCGGCAAAAAGGTGCGGCGCGTAGATACAATTCTTGACCAGCTCGACAGTACCGCTTCGAGAAACTACTAATTCTTATCCGGCAATAGATCGCCGCCAGTTAAAGAACTTTCTCAATGCGTTTTGCTGAAAAGTATTCTTCGCGTACTTTTGCTTAGTGAGCTGAAGCGCCGCTTTGGAGTTGATTTCACTCAGGGTCGGATACACATGAATGCACTGAAGCGCCCCTACTTTTAAGTGGTTACTCATCGCTAATACTACCTCACCAATCAATTCGCCCGCATGGAGGCCGACAATGTGCGCCCCAAGAATCTCGCCATCGCCCTTAGTGATAAATTTGGCAAAGCCGTCGCCTGCCGCTTCTGCCAGCGCCCGGTCTACGCCGTCGAAGCCCTGCTTGAGCACGTAGATGTCATCGCCGTAGCGATCGCGTGCCTGCCGCTCAGTCAGCCCCACCCGTGCCAGCTCAGGGTCAGTAAAGGTTGCCCAGGGAATCACCCGGTAATCTGCCTTTTTAGTCGGAAACACCAGTGCGTTCTGCATAGCTACCCCGGCTTCATAGCCCGCCACATGCGTAAACTGATAGCCGCCAATCACATCGCCCGCTGCGTAAATTCGCTTGTTGCTGGTGCGCAGCTTTTCATCCACCTTAATGCCTTTTTTGTCGTAGTCTACGCCCGCTGCTTCCAGGTTCAAAGACTCCACATTCGGCCTGCGTCCGGTCGCGATCAAAATCTCATCGACAACAATCTTTTCATCTCCCGCAGTGATGTGTTTCTTCCCGTCGATTACTTCTACCCTTTCGGCCCGAGAATTTGAGAGAATACGCACGCCCTCCGACTCCATTTGCCGCTGCACGACCCTTGCTGCATCGGGGTCTTCCTTGGGCATGATTACCTCCCGGCTAGATAGCAGCGTCACCTTTGAGCCCAACCGCGAAAAAGATTGGCTCAGCTCACAGCCAATCGGGCCAGCGCCAATCACCGCCAGCGTATCGGGCCGCGATTTTATGCTAAAAACCTGTTCGTTCGTCAAAAAACCAGCCGCTTCGAGCCCCTCTACTGGCGGCACCATCGGGCGCGATCCGGTTGCCACCAAAAAAGCCCTCGCCCTGATTTGACGACCCTTCACTTCAAACGTTTTTTCGTCAATAAATTTCCCTGTCCCGTAGATTACATCTACTCCGAGCTTTTCAAACCGCTCTGTAGAGTCGTGCTCCTGAATGGTGTCAATGACTGAATGCACATGGCCCAGCGCTTCTTCGAATTTGATGGTGGGCTCGTTGGTATAAATGCCGAAGCGAGAGGCTGTTTTGACGTTGTAAGCAATTTGCGCGGCGTGAATCATCGACTTACTGGGCACGCAGCCATAGTGCAAGCAGTCTCCACCGAGTAAGCCCTTCTCCACCAGCGCCACCCTGGCGTTAATTTGAGCGCCTGCACTGGCCGCTACTAGGCCCGCCGAACCGCCACCGATCACAACCAAATCATATTCTACTGACATTGACCTTCCTCTCTACAAGTTGAGCGCTTCTCTTGAGAGTATGGCGTTGATCTGAGTCTTTGCTGAGATTGGTCTTAAAAAATAGAATTTCGTGCGCTTACACTTTCAATGCGTTGCTAGGCGGCAAGGTCATTATCAGGTAGTTGGGTGTGCAGCAGGTGGGCTCTCCGCAAGTCCGCCCGTTCCAGGTTTGCGCCAGTGAAGTTAGCATGGCTCAAATTGGCTCCGCAAAAATTCGCATCGCTAATATACGCGCCGGTCAGATCTGCGCCAGTCAAATCCGCGCCGCTAAAGTCTGCGCCAATCAGACAAGCCCGCTGAAAATTGACCCCACTCAGATCCATCTGGCTAAAGTTTCCTTCAAAAAAGTAGCCGTGGGTCAGGGTTTGCCCCACCAAGTCGCAAACAGCATCCGGATGGTTGGCTCGCCATTGGTTCCAAGCCTCTATCCCACTTTCTAGCAGCCTCAGGCAGGTAATAGAACGCTCAGTAGATGACATGGGCGCAGGTGATACAGGTCAGGAGAAGACATGTATCAGAGTTCCCTGACTGATTGCGTTTCCTCACATCTGCTTTTTAGCCGATTGTCTGGAGGATTAGCGCTTTCCCGGTGAGGCTGAAGGCACGGGTTTCATGAATGGTCACTGGCACAATCTGGCCTTTCAGCTCGTTGATATCACCGGGGAAAAAGGTGAGCCTGTTGCCTTGGGTGCGGCCCATGACCTGATGAGGATCTCTGGGGTTAACGGCTTCGACTAAGACGGTTTCAGTGCGGCCTAAGTAGCGCTGCGATCGCACCTCAGCCTGCTGCGACACCAAATGATTGAGCTGCTGCAACCTGTCCTGCTTGGTCTCTTCGTCTAACTGATTGGCCCACTCGGCTGCGGGTGTTCCGGGCCGGGGCGAGTAGGCGGCAGTGTTCACCATGTCGAAGACGATGTCTTCCATCAGCGTCAGGGTGTTTTGGAATTGGGCGTCGGTTTCGCCGGGGAAGGCAGCGATCGCATCCGCACTAATCGAAGCATCGGGCACGTAGCGGCGCACCGTATCAATAATCCGCCGGTACTTTTCGTGGGTGTAGCCCCGGCCCATCGCCTTCAGCACATCGTTATCACCCGACTGAAAGGGAATGTGAAAATGCTCACACACCTTGGGCAGCTCGGCGCAAGCCTTCACCAGCCGCTCGGTAAAGTAACGCGGATGGCTAGTTGCAAAGCGAATTCGCTCAATCCCAGGCACATCGTGTACAAAGTACAGCAGGTCGGTCAGCGTATTTTCCCGTCTGCCCTCAGGCGTAATCCCCGGCAGGTCGCGGCCATAGGCGTCGATGTTTTGTCCTAGCAGCGTCACTTCCTTGTAGCCCTGCTGCCCTAGCGCCACCATTTCAGCGCGAATCGCCTCGGCTGTCCGAGACTGCTCCACCCCGCGCACACCGGGCACCACACAGTAAGTGCAGCGCTCATTACAGCCGTAGATGACATTTACCCAAGCCGTCACCTGACTATCGCGACGCGGTTTGGTAATGTCTTCCATGATGTGCACCGGCTCAGTCGCCACCACCTGATTGCCCTGGCCAACTTGCTCTAATAGGCTTTCAAGCTGGTTGGCGTACTGCGGCCCCATCACCAAATCCAGCTCAGGTACTCGCCGCAGCAAATTTTCGCCTTCTTGCTGAGCCACACAGCCTGCCACCACCAAAGTTAAGTTCGGGTTCTTACGCTTGCGCTTCGCCTGCTTGCCCAAGTACGAATACACCTTTTGCTCCGCGCTATCGCGAATCGTGCAGGTGTTGTACAGCACTACATCTGCCTGAAGCGGATCTTCCTCCCACTGCATTCCCATCGTTTCGAGGATGCCTGCCATCCGCTCGGAGTCTGCCTTGTTCATTTGGCAGCCGAAGGTGGTGACGTGGTAGCGGCGAGATTCACTCATGGCAGAGGGCAATTGCTTTAGATATTAGGGCAAGACTTTAGCACTCCATTCTGACATTGAACTGCGAAAATGGCTAAGTTTAACGGCTGAGTCGGCTGAGTGAATAGGCATTTTTTAGCATAGCCAAGGTGTATCCCTGCTTCGGTGTACGCATCGACGAATTGCCATACTACAGCGGCAAAAAGGTAACGCTGTCTTTGAACTCGCTAGGTTCACCTAAGGTTGCGATTAATTCCAAATCTCGAATGCAGGTTCCAATAGAAACTTTGGTTTGACGGGCAAATACAACGCCTGGGAATGGATTATCTGCCTGCTGGCGTCTATTGGCTTCTGCTACTAAATCATCGTCTTGAGAGAATAAAATACGATTGAGCACGCTGGCTCGATCCAGAACGGCTGGATCGGGCCAGCCACTCCTGTCATCTTCCTGAACGGTCAACACATCTACGTTGCGCTGACGGAGCCCGTTAGTAATTGCGCCATGAACATTCTCGTCCATGTAAATGGTCAGCGTCACTGAAGCAAGCCCTGTGCTCTCAAACGAGCAGCAAAAACGGATTCTCCAATCGATTTTGCCTGCTGCTCCATGTCCCGTTCTCTACGCTCAATGTCCTTATCTAGATCTGGGCGATTGTCCCAGTAGTAGGCAAGTGCCGCATATACTTGGCTCATACTCAAGTAGCGATGGTTGATGTGAATTTCTTCCGCTGTCCAGCCATAGCTCCGCTGGGCGAGAACAATTTCTATCACCTTCATCGTTGTCCCTATAATGACCGGGACGCCCGCTTCGGTAAGGGCAATGTGAGGGTATTCAGTGGGAGCAAGGGCATCGGTTTCTATCATATGCAAAAGTCATTAATCGCAGAGCGCTTTTCTCTACAATAACAATATTGCTAAACGATATGGCTAAATCTGCGCGTCAGCGAATCTGAGTTACAAGGCGGAAAGCACCGATGATTTTTGAAAACAGTGAAGCAGGTAGTGGAATAGAGTCGTGAGCAAAAAGGATAGCAATACGGGCCTGGGGGAATGGTTGCAAGGGCTGAGCGGTGGGTTGACTATCGCGATTGGCTTTGTGATGACCTTAGTCGGCTTTGTGCAGTTTTGGCAGGGCAATTCTGGACTGGTGACAGTCGTGTTGCTGGTATTGGGTGTGCTGACTCAAGCAAGCTGACCCATTTTGCCACTTTGGTAATCGGCGATCGCCTGACGGATTTCTGACATCGTATTCATCACAAATGGCCCCTGTCCTACCACCGGCTCATTAATCGGCTCGCCGCTCAACAACAGCGCTGTTGTATCTTGCTCACAGCGCAGGCAAAGGCGCTGACCCGCAGGCGCAAATAAGCCCAACTCGGCAGGCCCGATCACATTGTCATGTTCCGCAGAATTCTCTTCGGCATCCCCTTCTACGCGCACAGCCCCTTTCAACACCACCACCAGCGTATTGTGTCCTTCCGGTACATCCAGCACAATTTGTTCCTTCCCTCGCAGCCGCAAATCCCAAACCTGAATATCTGTAAACGTCTCGGCTGGGCCTTTTGCACCTGCGAACTCGCCTGCAATCACGCGCAGATAGCTCTGGGAGTTGTTCTGAGAGTTGTTCTGGGAACTGCCTTGAGGATTCAACAAATTCACCACTGGAATTTTCTGGCTCAAAATACCTTGATATCTCGGCGGTGCCATTTTGTCTTTGGCAGGCAAGTTCACCCATAGTTGCACCATCTCAAAGGGGCCACCGCGTCGAGCAAAGGCGGGCGCGTGAAACTCTTCATGTACTAGCCCAGAGGCAGCAGTCATCCACTGCACATCGCCAGGGCCAATGATGCCACCGCCGCCAGATGAATCGCGATGTTCTACTTCACCGTCATAAACAATCGTCACCGTTTCAAACCCTCGGTGCGGATGCACGCCAACGCCCAGCCGCTTTTCGGTCGGGGGAAACTGAGCGGGGCCAGCATAGTCCAGCAGCAAAAATGGGCTAATAGCTGCGCTCATGGCGGGGTAGGCAAAGAGCGATCGCACCGGAAAGCCATCCCCAACCCAGTGGCGATCGGCATCGCGCAGAATGCGCTGAAGCGTTTTTACGGGGATGTTTGGGGCGGGCAATTGAGTCGGCAATTTGCTGTGAGTAAGTGGCATGGTTTCCTTAATTAAGGTTGTGTTACTTAATTTTAACCAATGCTTTTATCCTTTTTCGGGTGAACTGGGGATGTCGTCTTTAGCGAGGATGACTCACTCATCACCCAAAGAATACCGGCGCTCAACTGGTCAGTCTTACGCTCAGTTGCCCTCAACCTTTTTCGGGCTGATGGACAGACCTCTTTAAGCCGCGCTATTCGAATGCTTG
>JBBQAC010000234.1:0-7152 GCA_038315915.1 Phormidesmidales cyanobacterium | reverse complement strand
GCTGCGGGCCGCGTCGTCCAGGTTAGGGCGAATTTTGGCTAAGCCCGATTCTACAGAGCCCAGGGCGACGGCTAGGAATCTGACCAGATAGGCAAATATCAGGGCGGTGATGGTGCCGCTGATTAGCAGGCCGGGTGAACTGCCGACAGCCGCCTTGACCCAGAGCGCGATCGCATTGTCTAACCGCGTCACCGGAATCAAAATGCCTACCGCAATCACCGCCCCCGGAATGCCATAGCCCATCGCCGCTAGCCGCACGCCCAGGCGAATAGGACGGCTGCCGTTTAGCCTTTGTCCGTAGGCCAGTACGAGAGAAAGGGTGAGGGCGATCGCTGCCGTCAGCCCCGCCACCGTCAAACTATTGCTCGCTAGCTCAATGAACCGATTGCCCATCGCCTCGCCCAGGTTTTTGCCCACCATGCGGATCAGCAGCCATCCCGGCAGGAGTAGCCCCAGACTAATCGGAGCCAAACAGGCCAGCGTCGACAGGGTGCCGCGCACCATGCCCAGCCGGTAGAGCGTCGGCGTCTGCTTATTATTCGACTGGTAGTACTGAGCCTGCTGCCGTGACCATCGCTCCAGCAAAATCAGCACCAAAATAAACAGCATCAGCATCGCCGATAGCTGCGCGGCGGCAACGCGCTCTCCCATGCCAAACCAGGTGCGATAAATGCCCGTGGTAAAGGTAGAGACGCTGAAATACTGCACAGTGCCAAAATCGTTGAGCGTCTCCATCAGCGCCAGAGAAAGTCCCGCCACAATCGCGGGTCTAGCCAGGGGCATCGCCACCTTTACAAAGCTGCGCCAGGGGCCACAGCCCAGCGACCGGCTCGCTTCCAGCGTGCAGACGGACTGCTCCAAAAAGGAGACGCGGGCCAGCATGTATACATACGGGTACAGGGTGAGGGTGAACATAGCGATCGCCCCCCAAATCGACCGCACATTTGGAAACCAGTAATCAGTCGCACTCTGCCAGCCAAAGATAGTGCGCAGCCCGGTTTGCACCGGCCCAAAGTACTCCAGCCAGTCGGTATAGGTGTAGGCCAGCAGGTAAGCCGGAGCCGCCAGCGGCAAAAGCAGCGCCCACTCAAAAATGCGCACCCCCGGAAACTGACACATCGTCACCAGCCAGGCCGTCCCCACCCCAATCACCGACACGCCAATTGCCACGCCCACCATCAGCACCAGCGAATTGGTAATGTACGTCGTCAGCACTGTCTCTGCTAAATGCGCCCAAATGTCGCCCACGTCGGTAAAGACGCTGCCCAGCACCACCAGCACCGGCAAACAGACCAAGCCCGCGACTATCCAGGTAGCGATCGCCCAGCCACTCGGCAACCTTGCAGACCAAGTCTGAAAGCCCCGAAAATTCGAAGACTTGCGATAGTCGGACAAAAGAGAGCGTAAGCGCGGCATGGGCTTGTCGGGTATCCAGCGGAATAATATTAAGTCGGCAGTGACGGGTTCTGAAGCGACCGTTCCTCAAAAAGCAGCGCTGCCTTAATTCAGTCTAGGACACTGACCGATGCCTGGTTGTTTTGAGTGAGGGGCGATCGCTCAAAAGCTCTACATAATCGACATCACAACGGATGAAATAGCGAAACTTGGCGATCGCCTCTTAGATATATTTCTCAATAAGCCACGACTGTTGCAAATGCCCCATCGATTCGCTATCATTCTCATTAGTTGAATCTTATTGATTACACGGCAGGGAAATAGTCATGGCTGCTTACACACCGGCTGCTCTAAAAGCAGAGCTACACGAGCGCGGTTGGCGGATGACCCCTCAGCGGGAAACCATTTTAAGAACGTTTCAAAACATCCCCGAAGGCAAGCATCTGAGCGCCGAAGATCTCTGTGAACTGCTTAAAAACGAAGGCGAACCCATTGGCCTCTCTACTATCTATCGCAATCTGAAACTAATGGCTCGTATGGGTATTTTGCGCGAGCTAGAGCTAGCCGAAGATCAAAAACGCTACGAAATTAACCAGCCCTCCCCCCATCATCACCACCATTTGATCTGCGTGCGGTGCAATAAAACAATTGAATTCAAGAACGATTCAGTCTTGAAGGTCGGAGCCAAAACAGCCGAAAAATCAGGCTATCAGCTACTCGACTGCCAGCTTTCTATCCACGCAGTTTGTCCCGCCTGCCAGCGCTCTATTCTGCCAATCTAGAGCTGCCTCAGAACACGCTCCGCCAAGCAGGTTTGGAATGTTGAACGGAGACTTCTATCTTGATTTTATAGTTAAGAATGATTGCTAAGATTTCGAGAAGAATTCTCTGAAACGGCTGGTGGACAATCACCGATACACTCAAAGCATTTAAACAGATTTTTTACTCTACCGAACGGTATGTCAGGGGTCTAGCTTAATCCCTTCCTTTTTTATTGAGAAATTTTCTTATTAGCTAAAACTATACTACAGATTGCGATATACTCAGCTCAATCCATTATTGAGACCAATAGTCAATAACGAAGCGAGCGAAACTCATGAAGCAAGAATTTGATGTGCTGTGGCTATCAGTCAGTCCGCATTTGAAATGTTTTGATCAGCGGCTGCTGTCGCAACTCATAACAGCTGCCCCGATTCGACGCTGGGAATATTGCCAAACCTTGGATGAGCCCTGCTGTATTAAATCTGTAGTGGAGGCTTTGCATGAGTATGTGAGCGATCGCGCTGCCCTGGAGAAAAGCTCGGGGCACGGTGACTATAAAGTGCATTTGGTCGGCCACGGAGTCAGCGGCATAGTCGGTCTGCTGTACGCTCGTCGCTATCCTCAGCAAGTGGCTTCCCTAACCTTGCTGTCGGTGAGCGCTATGCCCGCTGTTAACTGGCAGGCTCACTACTATGCGCTCAGGCAGCTTTTACCCTGTAGCCGTGAAATCATCCTGGCGCAGATGACCCGCCTGTTATTTGGCCAGCAGCCAATCCGATTTGCCAAAGCCCTCATGCAGCTACTGGCGAGAGACCTCGATAGCAACCTTACGCTGCATTCTCTCGCTCACCACACGGAAATTCCGCCGAGCGGGGCGGACGTGCCGCTGCTAGTATGCAACGGTCAGGAGGATTCGATTATTTGCGCCCAAAAGCAGGCGCTGTGGCATGACTGGATGAAACCGGGCGATCGCCTCTGGCAGTGTCCGGAAGGCCATCACTTCTTCCACTTTCAGCACCCTACCGTTGTTGCCAATAGAATCGCCGACCACTGGCAGCAATCCTGGTTCGGGCGATCGCCTGCAAACGGTGGCTCAGCCAATGCGACAGAACAGCCTCTGGTTTACCCAGCAATCATTGAGGGCTAACAAAGCGTTTCGGCTACTTCATAAATTGCGGTGGTGACCGCTCGCAGCTCGTTTGGCTGGATGATGTAGGGGGGCATGGTGTAGAGTAATCTGCCGAAGGGGCGTAGCCAAACGCCTTTTTCTACGAACTGAGGCTGTACGATGGCCATGTTCACGGGTTGATGGAGTTCTACCGCAGCGATCGCCCCCAACACCCTCACATCCTTCACCGCATCCAAAGAACAACAAGGCTCCAGCTCTCTCTTCAACTGCGATTCAATCTCAGTAACCTTAGCCTGCCAGTCATAACTCTCTAATAAGTTCAAATTTTCGAGCGCGACGGCGCAGGCTAGCGGATTGCCCATGAAGGTAGGGCCGTGCATAAAGACACCGGCCTCGCCAGCGGCAAAAGTCTCGCTTAAATGAGTGGTCGTCAAGGTTGCTGCTAATGACATGAACCCGCCCGAGAGCGCTTTGCCAACGCACATAATATCCGGGCAGATATTGGCGTATTCGCAGGCGAACAGTCTACCCGAGCGACCAAAGCCAGTAGCAATTTCGTCGAGTATTAGCAACACATTGTGCTGTTTACATAGCTCACTCGCCCGGCGCACGTACTCAGGATGGTAAAAGCGAACGCCCCCTGCATTTTGCACGACCGGCTCGAAGATAGCGGCGGCAATGCGATCGCCCTTCTCCTCCAACAACGTCTTAAAGCTATTGATATCCGCTTCCTGCCAGTCGTCCTCAAAGCGTACCTGAGGCGCGTCGGCGAAATATTGTTGCGTTAACAAGCCGCTGAACAAGTGGTGCATTCCATTCACCGGGTCGCAGGCAGACATAGCCGCAAAAGTATCGCCGTGATAGCCGCTGCGAATGGTGAGAAAGCGATTTTTGTCGGGCTGGCCGCGATTGTGCCAGTACTGCACCGCCATTTTCATCGCCACTTCTACCGCCACTGAGCCGGAGTCTGAAAAGAAGACGTGCTGTAGGGGTTCAGGTGTAATATCTATGAGCTTTTTGGCTAGCTCCACTGCTGGCCGATGCGTCAGCCCACCGAACATGACGTGCGACATTTTCTCCATTTGCCGCTGTGCCGCTTGGTTTAGCCGGGGATGGCTGTAGCCGTGAATGCAGGTCCACCAAGAGGAGATGCCGTCGATCAGCGATCGCCCATCTTCCAACTCAATTCGCACCCCGTGAGCCGAGCGCACGGGAAACACCGGCAGTGGATTAGGCATAGCTGCGTAAGGATGCCAAACATGCTGTCGGTCGAGGGCGATGAGCTGTGCGAGTGAATCCATTGGGGCGAAAAGTCAGGTCACCCCATTTTACCGATTAATTAGCTAACCGCTTATTGGCTCGCTGTTGGAACTGTTGGGCAAACATGCCGTACTTGGGGCCAAATATCATCGCTATGCAGAAAAACAGAGTCATCAGGACAACAATACAGCCGCCGGTTGAAGCATCGAGATGATAGCTAAAGTAGGTGCCAAATAGACAAGAGAGAACGCTAGTAGCAACAGAAATTATCAGCATGTGGTCGAATCTGTCGCTGAGCAAGTAAGCGGTGGCTCCTGGCGTGACTAGCATTGCCACAACCAGCACAATACCCGCCGTTTGTAAGGCGGTGACAATAGTTAAGGCCAGCACAGATAGCAGTGTGTAATACATTGCCTGAGTGTTTAGTCCAATCGCTTTGGCGTGGTTAGGATCGAAGCAAAAGAGAAGCAAATCTTTTCGGCGCAGTAGAATGATAGCGAGGGTGGTAATGCCTGCAATCAACGTTTGAATAATGTCTTGCTGAGAGATGCCTAATACATTGCCGAAGAGAATATGAAAGAGATCGATATTGCTGGGAATTTTGGTGGCGAGCACCAGGCCAAAGGCGAAGAAGCCGGTGAAAATAACGCCGATAACCGCGTCCTCTTTTAGCCGCGTTTTCGCTTTTACATAGCCGATAGCAACGGTCGCACCGAAGCCGAAGACAAATGCACCAACAGAGAAAGGCAGTCCCAGTGCATAGGCCACCACTACACCGGGTACAACCGCATGAGAGACCGCGTCACCCATTAGCGACCAGCCTTTGAGCGTGATGTAGCAGGAGAGCACTGCGCAGACTGTGCCGACAAAAGCGCTGACCCATAGCGCCCGAATCATAAAGCCGAGCTGAAAGGGTTCTATCAGCCAGCTCCAGGTGGCGGCTGGAGAAAGGGCGAGCAACTCAGTCACAGGTCTGCTCCCTGGGCGGAGTCGGCGTGAATATACGGGTGACCGGGCTGATGGGCGGGTTGAGGTGTTGGCTGATGAGAGGAAAAACTGTTGAGCGGTAGTCCGCCAAAGGTCATCGAGAGATTTTCAGGCGTAAAGGTTTCGGCGGTGGTGCCTGCGGCGAGGATGGTTTGGTTGAGCAGGATGACGCGATCGCAAAAAGTAGAAATCGAAGCTAAATCATGCGTAGAGACCAGCACCGTATGCCCTTCATCCCGCAGTTGCAATAGCAGATTGATAATGCTCTTTTCGGTCTTGACATCAACGCCAGTAAAGGGCTCATCGAGCAGGATTACTCTGCCCTCCTGGGCCAGTGCCCGCGCCAAAAAGGCTCGCTTTTTCTGTCCGCCTGAGAGTTCTCCGATTTGGCGGTCTTTAAACTCGTTCATGCCGACTCGTTCCAGGCTGTCTCGCACAATCTGACGATCCTTGCGGCTGGGAATGCGAAAGATATTCATGTAGCCGTAGCGACCCATCATCACTACGTCGAACACGCTGATCGGGAAGTTCCAATCGACCTCATCAGCCTGGGGCACGTAGGCCATAAGCTGCTGCTTTTGAGCTTTTTCAACTGGAATATTGTCAATATGGACGCGGCCCTGACTGGGTGACAGAAAGCCCATGATGGACTTAAACAGGGTCGATTTGCCGCCGCCGTTTGGCCCCACTAAGCCGGTGATGGTACCCGGCTGGACATAGCAGCTCGCATTGTAGAGCGCCAGTCGGGCGTTGCTGTAGGTGACGCTGATATTGTCTACTGCAATGCCATAGCGATCACTGCGACTCAAAGAGCTATCCATCATTTTTCAGCTTTGACTTTTCATAATTGTTTCACTTTTCATAATCATTTCATAATTATCTAAAAACGACAACCGCCAGAAGTTGCCCTTTTCACAAAAACAGGCGATGATATGTCTAGACTGTCTAGCGCTTGAGGAGGCATCATCATGAGCACCGTCCCGAATGAATGGCAGCTACAGGAAGCCAAAAATAAGCTCAGCTACGTCGTGAAAGAAGCCGATAAGGGAATTCCCCAGTTCATTACGGTGCGGGGGAAGCAGGCGGCTGTGGTGCTGTCGGCAGAGGCGTATAGAAAGCTGGCGCAGCCGTCTTCGTCGTTGTCGGAAGCGCTCCTGATGCCCGTTTTGGACGAGGGCGACGAGGCTTTGTTTGAAAGAAGCCGGGACGTAGGCCGCGATATTGAGCTATGACTTATCTGCTAGATACGTGCATCGTTTCGGAGTATCTGAAAAAGCAGCCTGCCAAAAAAGTCATTAGCTGGCTGGAGCAGCAAGATGAACTCACCCTGTACCTGAGCTGCTTAACAATCGCCGAACTCAGAAAAGGCTATTACAAACTTCACAGCAGAAAGCCCGCCTCTGAGCATAGGAATAGAGCCAAGCAGATCGGCAGTTGGATTCAGCGGCTGAAGGAACGCTTTGGCGATCGCACCCTCACCCTCGACCCAACCGTTTTAGAAAGCTGGGCCAGCCTCTGCGGAAAATCAGAAGCTGAAGGCAGAAATTTACCGGTGATCGATAGCCTGATCGCTGCTACAGCCAGCTATCACGGCATGGTGATCGTCACTCGGAACGTCA
>JBBQAC010000239.1:0-6651 GCA_038315915.1 Phormidesmidales cyanobacterium | reverse complement strand
GTGGCGATTTCTGCCGATGGTTATCTTTCCGAGTCAGAGGAAGTAGAAATGAAGATGCGCCTCAGCCGAATGCAGCTTTTCAGCGACACTACAGACCGGCTAGATCAAATTAAAGACTACCTGGTTGATAGACTCAAAAGCCATGGCCCAAACAAGATGATTGCAAGCGCCAAGGCTTCGCTGCCGCCTCACCTTGCACCGACTGCTTTTGCGATCGCTGTCGATCTAGTCTTCGCTGATGGCACAGTTTCTATCGAGGAGCAGGCTTTTGTAGATGATCTGCGCCGTATTTTGGAAATCCCAGACGATATGGCTTTGAAGATTGTCGAGGTAATGACGATTAAAAACAAAGGGTAGGTTGGGTTGAGCGCAGCCGTTCGCGGAGCGTCTCCGTAGGAGAAAACCCAACAGCGGGTCTCCACCCAATTCACGTCAAAGGCTTTTTGGCCGGTACGCCCACCGCTCGGGGAAATTCCTGGGGGGTGGGTTTGTATTTGTGGATAAACAGGCAGTTGCGAGTGCCTCCAGTGAGCGGCGTTTGCCAGCTTTGCAGGTCGGTAATTTCGCCGCCGAGTAAGTCGACAACAGGGGCTAGCGCCTCGGTGTCCGCAGGGCTCCACTGACCGCGAAACAGGACGGCCTGTCCGCCAATTTTTAAAAACGGCAGAGCGTATTCTGCGCAGGTCGCGGCTGAGCCTACGGCCCGAACCAGCGCCAGGTCATAGCGATCACGATATCCCTTCTGCTGAGCCAAGGTCTCTGCCCTTTCAGCAATACAGCTAGCGTCGAGCGCCATCTGCTGACACAGCATTTGCAAGAACTGAATTTTTTTGCGAGTGGAGTCGACCAGGGTGAGCTTGGTGGGGGAGAGGGCGATCGCTGCTGGAATGCCGGGAATGCCGCCGCCTGTGCCAATGTCGATAATGCGAATAGGTTCCACAGGGCTGGAGGATTCTGTCTCGGGTGAGGTTGCGTCAGTCAGCCAGGGGGCCAACCCACTGAGCGAATCCCAAAGATGCTTCTCCCAAAAGTCTTCCGGGGTCGTGATGCGAGTGAGATTGAGCTGTTGATTAGCGGCGACAATTTGCGCGTAGAGCTGCTGAAACAGTGCCTGCTGAGCGGCAGTAGGCTGCCAGTTCAGGGTTTTCTGCCACAGGTCTGAATGGGCGGGAAGCGCCTCGGCGGTCACTAGCGGAGGTGCGGCGGGCTGCAACCAGGGATTGACGGTCATGAGTTTACGGCCATAGAGTTGCTGTGACGGTGGCGCAGGCTTTCAGGGTCGGCGCTGCTGAGCTGTCCGTGATCAATCGTCCAGCAGTGGTCGGCGATTTCAACCAGGTCTTCGGCGTCGTGGGAGACAATCAGCAGGCTCCATTCTTTTTTGAGTTCGGCGAGTAAGTTCACCAGTTGCTGACGCATCGACCAGTCAAGGCCAGCGGTAGGTTCATCAAGCAGGAGCAAATAGGGCTGACGAATGAGCTGCACGGCCAGGGCAAGGCGTCGCTGCTGACCGCCACTGAGCTGTTGGGGAGAAGCTTGCAGGGAAAGATCGCCCAGGCCAACTGATTGTAAGGCTTCGTAGACGCGATCTGAGCTGAGTTCGGGATGGCCAAGGCGGAGTTCTTCAAAGACGGTGTGGCCGCAGAAGTGGCGCTCCGGAAACTGGAAGACGAGGCCCCCTAGCTGCTGGAGGGCGTCGGGGAGGATGGGGCGATCGCGCCAGAAAGCTTTTCCACTTGTCGGTACCGCGAGCCCTGCCAGAATTTCTAGCAACGTACTTTTTCCAGAGCCGCTGGGGCCAACGATCAGGCCGAGCTGTTTGGGGGCCAAGTCGAAGGAGATTTGCTTAAGGATTGGTACGGCGCTGGCGGTGGGGTGGTAGCTGATGTCGCGCAGGTAGAGCATTTATGGAAATAGGGGATGGGGAGCAGGGAGAGGGTTTGTCAATTGTATCTGTGAGGAGATGGCATTGGCATAGAGCTTGTATAGTGCTTGTTAGTGGTTATGTGGGGCAAGTGAGCGTGCGGGTTCAGTTTCGCGAGTGTGATTTTTTTAATCTGTGGATTTGGCTGGAGTTTGAGACGGTGCCGTCGACGGCGGAGCAGCAGTATGTAGAGGAGATTTTTGCTTCCTGGTTTTTTATCGGCAAGCTGGGTGGCTTTAATGCTGAAAATCTTCAGGTGCAGGAAACTGGGGTCGATATTAGCTACTTTGACTACGACGAGGATGAGTCGGAGCGATCGCTGCTTTCCCTCATGCACAATATGGGCGAGGTCGAATTCAACGGGCTGTGGGCGCGCTGCTGGTTTGACCTGGGTACGTCGGATGCGCTGGCGCTAGACGTGCTGGTCAATACGGTGCGTCAGTTTAGTCAGGACTTTGTAGAAATTCGCAGCATTTTTGTCGGCGGCGAAAATGAGGATTGGCCGACGCCTTCGGAGAATCCAGATGCGGCTTTCCCAGATTAGGTCAGATTAGATGAGAGGGGGGATATGGCTAAGCGGATTCGTCCGATTGCGCTGGGGCTGATTGAGCATGAGGGGCATGTGTTTGTCAGTAAGGGGCGCGATCGCCTCACTCAGGAAACCTTCTATCGCTTTTTGGGCGGCGGCATTGACTTTGGTGAAACCAGTCAGGCGGCGCTGGAGCGAGAGTTCGTAGAAGAGATTCAGGCGGCGCTGACGGGCGTTGAGTATCTGACATGTTTGGACAATATTTTTACGATCGACGGCAAGGCGAAGCACGAGCTGATCCAGCTTTTTCGGGCGCGGTTTGTCGATCCGGCGTTTTATCAGCTTGGGGAAACGTTTGATTTAATTGAGGGCCAACGCACCGAAACCGCTTTTTGGCTAAGCACAGCGCGGGTATTGAGCGGAGAATGCCGCCTGGTGCCCGAGACTTGCTTAAAATATTTGGAAAGCTAGGTGTCTGGCGCACCTTGTTTGAACGAAACGCCTTCAATCACATCGCCGAGATTCACGAGCCCTCGAATCCGCTGCTATCAATGCCCTTATCGTTTGTACGACCTGTGACGGTAACTCGCCAGAACCCCGACTCTCGTAACAGTCTTTGTTGTGCTAAGGAGTCTTAACGTAGCGATGGACTTATATCAAGAAGTAGCGCTGACTCGCGATCTGCCAGAGCATAGACTTATGACTGGAGATGTTGCGATGCTGGTAGATTTGGTGCCGCATCCAGGCGACGGAGAAGAAGGCTGTGTCCTAGAGGTCTTCAACGCAATCGGTGAATCTATAGCAGTCATTACCGCTCCTGTCTCTTGCATAGAAATTCTGCGTTCGGATGAAATTTTAGCGGTACGGCCCTTGGCAAAAGCGATCTGATGCAGAGGAAGGAAATCTACTACGAGCATTTGAAATATCTGCTTATCCGAGCAATAAAAGCCTAAAAGATCGGGTTAAAGAATGATTTGCAATGGCTGAAAGGTTTTTACGCTTAAGGGAGTGTTTCACCTTTGACAATATGAATGCTTCGGATTGCGCGGTTGCGACGGCTGGCCTGTTCCTATTCACGCGGTTTCCTCAGCCTGGACAGACGAAGACTCGGCTGATCCCGGCTTTGGGTGCGAGCGGGGCGGCTGATTTGCAGCGGCAGATGACGGAGCATTTGCTGCGGCGTTTTCGAGGATTCTGTCAAGGGCGACAGATCGCGCTGGAAGTCCATTTCGCAGGCGGTACGATGGCGCAAATGCGGCGTTGGCTAGGCGATGCCGCAGTACTAAAGCCTCAGAGTGAGGGGGATTTGGGCGATCGCCTGAAATTCGCCCTACATCAAGGATTTACCACTGGACTACAGCGAATCATCGTCATCGGCAGCGATTGCCCTGATATCTCCGAAGTGCAGATCGCACGGGCACTCACCTTCTTGGAATCTCACGACGTAGTGCTAGGGCCAGCTTTAGACGGAGGCTACTACCTGATTGGGCTGAACCGGCTGTATTTACCGCTGTTTGAAAGTATTCCCTGGAGTACGGCGCAGGTGCTGGAGAGGACAAGGGCGATCGCTCATCAATCTGGCCTCTCGCTCGCCCAGCTCAACCCACTTTCTGACATTGACCGACCCGAAGATCTGCCGCTGTGGAAGGCTCACTTAGCTAGCTCGACTACCGCAGAATCCAGCAGCAGGCTCCAAAGGCGACTGTAGGGATGCACCTGACGGGTAGGGCCACTGGCAGACTCTAGCAGTCGTCCTTCATTCGCCCATTGAAATAGAGACCCTTCTAAATTCATCGCTTCGTAGCCCGCAACCTGAAGCTTTTCCCCTAGCCGCGCTGAACGATAGCCCACCGAACAGTAGATCACAATCGGCCTATCCTTTGAAATTCCGGCGGATTCAATCGCTTCGACGCTGCTGGCCTGAATAGCGTCGGGCAGATGGCTGACGGCATATTCCGCTGGGCGGCGAGCATCGATCAGCACGGGTTGAGCAGTCTCCTGCACGAGCCAGTCCGCCAAATCCACTGTAGAAATGCTCTGTACCGAGGGAAAGCTCCGCCGCACCCAGCGCTTGATGCTCTGCCAGGTAAAAGCTTTCAAAGGACGGAAGACAGCTTGTAGCCCGGTCATAGACAATTACGGTGAACCGCTTGCATTAGGAACCTTTTTACTTTGATCGACTTTACGCCTTTAGACCAGATGCTACAGGAGTACGTCAAAGACGGCAGCGTTGACTATGCTCGCTGGCAGCAGGAATCTGCAAAAGCATTGGATGAATGGCTAGAAAGTGTTCAATCTGTCGAGTTGGAAAAGTTGGATAGAGAGAATGCGATCGCGCTCCTCCTCAACCTGTACAACGCCCTGGTAATTCAGCAAATTCTGCAAAAGTACCCAATAGAGTCCATTCGTCCGCATTTTCTGGGCGTTCCTAACTGGATCAGCTTTCTGCTGTTCTTCAAGAAAAGAATCTATCAGCTTGATGGGCAGGCGCTTAGTTTAGATGGAATTGAGAAGGGGATATTGCGATCGCGCTACAAAGAACCTCGTATGCACTTCGCTCTGGTCTGCGCTTCTCAAGGCTGTCCGTTGCTGCGATCAGAAGCCTACTGGCCAGATCGGCTATCCGCTCAGCTCGAAGAAGATACCGCTCGCTTCGTCAACAACCCAGACAAAGTTCACTACGCTGCCCCGGAACGCACCCTCTACCTCAGCAAAATATTCAAGTGGTACCAAAGCGACTTTCTCACTCAGGCAGCATCTATTCCTGGCTATATTCAGCCCTATCTCACTGGCGTCCAACTGCCAGACGACATCAGCCTCGCCTACAAACCCTATAGCTGGCAGCTCAATCAGCGCACATCCTCGTAAAAGCGTTTCAAAGTCTTTGCCGGTACGCCCACGCCCCACAAAAAACCGATAGACAGGTAAATAAAATTCGCCTTTAGCGGCCCCCACTTTGCCACCCGCCGATCAGAAGATTGCACGATCCGATTCACCTGCCGAATTCGCCCGTACTGAGCAAGCTTCACACACAAATCTGCTTCTTCCATAATCTCCAGCGTGCTATCGAAGCCACCGCAGTCAGTAAAGTCCTGCCGCCGACAAAACATCACCTGATCGCCAAACAGCAGCCGCAGCCCCTTGAAGAATTGCAGAGGGCGAAATAACAGCGGCGCATAGTAGGTCTTGAGCGCATTGTGCAGCGAGGTGCCCCAGCGCGTGGTCTCTTCGCCTGTCATCACTGAAATGAATCCGCCACAGGCAATTTTAGGATCGGCCAGCGTCATATTTATCACTGTTACCAGGTCATCGGGCACCCGCGTATCGCCGTGTAAAAAGCACAGAATGTCTCCAGTGGCTGCGCCGCGCCCAGGTTCATTTGCAGTGCGCGTCCGCCTCGCTCGGCCCGGATGAGGGTGGCTTGTGATTGCTGGGCGATCGCCCCCGTCCCATCCTCACTACCGCCATCAACAACAATCACTTCCTTTGCAGGCGGATTTAGCAGCGTGAGGTGAAGAAGAATCCGCTCCAAACAATCTGCCTCATTCAAAGTCGGAATAATAATCGAAACTTCAGCCGACTGTGAGCGCAGGATCTTCGCAGGCTCCGATGTTGACCCAGCTTGTAGACCCATTCTCCCAGTGCTCTTTCTTCCAAATCGGGGCGTTGTGCTTGAGCGTGTCGATGGCGTACCGGCAGGCGGCAAAGGCTTCGCTGCGGTGCGGGCTACCAATCGCAACCAGGACGCTAACTTCTCCAACCGTGAGCTTGCCGGTGCGGTGGTGGATGACGACATGCGTAATGTCAGGCCACTGCTTACGAATTTCGGCGGCGATTTGTTTAAAGACTTGTTTGGCCATCGGTTCGTAAGCCTGATATTCCAGGGCGACAACTGGTTGCCCCTCGGTTTGGTTGCGCACCATGCCGCTCATCAGCACGATCGCTCCGTTTGCCCCATCGTCGGCAAGGGCATAGGCCCGGTCTAGCGAGAGGGGAGAAAAAGCGATCGCAAAGTCATCTTCAGGGCGATCGCTCATCTGCGTTTTCGGTTCAAAAGGGAGACCAACCGTCATAGCCCGGCACCACCAAAAGCTGCGTTACTAATTCAAGTCTAGACCTTTTTGCAGACGCGACCGGTAGGCAGAAGGCAGTAGGGTGCGGTTGCCTTCACGCGCAGTTGCTCAAGGGAGTAGCTGAC
>JBBQAC010000096.1:0-14426 GCA_038315915.1 Phormidesmidales cyanobacterium | reverse complement strand
AAGACGGCGGCATTATCCGCAGCGGACTCTCCTGGCAAAACCGCGAGCAAAGCCTGAACTGGGTGGCGACTCAGCTCACCGATGTCACCACTTTTGCCGTTGATGGCTCGCAGGTATTTCCGCAAAAGGACTTTTCCATCCCGATCGCGCTGGTGCAAATCGGCTGGTTTGAAAACCACCACTCCGCCGCTGGTGACTACGAAAAAGACATTTTGCTCGACGTGATGACGCCCAAAGACCTGGTCGCCGATCGCTCGCAGCCAATGGACAGGTGGATCAACATGCGCCGGTTCTCCATGGAAGTGCAGCGCCTGGTGGACTATATCGCTCAGGCGAAAGATCGGGCGATCGCTCAAAACAGAGATCCCGAAAAGTGCCTGGTCTTTTTCGATGGCTCACTGGTGCTCTCATTCGCCGCCATGCTCGACGACAATTTGCGAGAGCCCTATGTTTCTCAGGTGCTGACGCTGCTCAAAGCCAGTGAAAAGCATCAGGTGCCCCTGGTTGGCTATGTCGACACCGCTCAGTCGAACGACATTACGACCCTGCTGCGCACCCTGCACGAGCTAGAAACCACCCGTGCCATTCACGATGCCAAACTGCTGAACCGACTCATGCGCTGGGGCGATCGCACCCCGCTGATGATCTGCGATCGCGGTGACATTCTCAACTATTACGGCGACATGCGCGATCGCATTGCCTTCACCTACCTGAAAACGAACGCCAACTATCCCGCTCGCCTGGAGCTGCCCCGCTGGATTTGGGAAGCAGGCCGGGCCGAGGATGTGATCAATCAGGTAAGGGCAGAAGTGGTGGTGGGCAATGGCTACCCTTACGCGATTGAGACCGCTGACCAGACGGCGGTGTTGCAGAGCCGCGATCGCCAGGTGTTCTACCGCATTTTGCAAGACTGGGCCGAGCAGGAAGACATCTCGATCAGCCTCTCACAAAAAATGATGAGCAAAGCCAGACGCCGCTAATCATTTCCCTATTCATCTTGGTCAAAGGAGAATTCGACGGTTATGCTGTCGAATGAGTATAGGCACAAAAAGCCAAAGGTCAAGGGCATAGGGACTCGGGAGCAATTCGGGCTAACGGTATACCCTACGTGACGATCTGTGATTACGAGACGGCAAACTCGGTGATTTGGCGGCGTTCTGGAGACTTGTAGGCGAGGACGATTTGGTCTTTGGGAATATCGAGGCGGGTCAGTTCGTTGGCGATTCCTTCCTCGGTGCCGTCCTGCTGAATCCAGATTTTTTCACCGATGATGTCGATGTGAATCAGCGTGCCGTAGATGCGGTGGTTGTTTTGCCAGCCGGTTTCGATCAGCAGGTAGTGGTGATTGTCTTTGTCGAGCGCAAGGTAGGCGTCAGCGTCGGGATCTGTGCCTAAGAATGCTAAGTAGTCTTGCAGGACTTGAATGACTTTTGATTGCAAGGTCAGGACGGGGGTAGCCATGTGACGATCTCCTAGTGCTCTGGGCTGAAAGTGAAAAGGCGGAGGATTTGGTCTTCTATCATGACGCTACCGGCTTCTTCTTCAAAGACGGATTGGCGAACGTCTTCTGGAACTGCGAGGTTGTAGTTTACGATGTGGATCTTTGACTAACTTTCCCGATCAAATGAGCATTCGACGGTGATGCTGAGGTTGCTTTCAGCGGTGCCCTTGGTGACGTAGGGGACACCGGCCTCGCCGCCGACTCGAATGCCAAATTGCAGCGTGACCTTATCGACATTGGCATCGGACATATTTTTAAAGGCGCTGAGTGTGGAACGGGTGTAGGCGCGAATGGTGCCTTCAATCGCTTGGAAGCTTTGGGCAGCGATCGCTGCCGCTCTGCCACTGTCTGGGTAGCCCACTACCCTACGCGAGTCGCTGCCTCCCCAACCTTTTTGCCCGCGTCGTACTTCCTCTTCAGGTTCTGAGCCAGCGTCTAGATTCACCGCTGGGCCAACAGCAGGCGGTATCTCGACATCTTCAGTCGCCTCGATATAAATCTGCGAACCGTCTTCTAGCTGAATAGGAACAAGCTGGGCCATGGTCAGTTGCCTCAATGTAGATGCGTATACAGCTCAATCGACTGTGGAATGCTAGATTGAGCGAATCCTTTGAAGTGGATTAAGCTCCAAAATAACACCTGAGTATGCCCGGAAAAGCCGTGAACTATCAAGTTACGTTGTTGATTGATACGACCTACCTGGCAGATACGATGTCACTCACCGGCTTTTGTTTATAAACTAAGGAAAGCAGCCTTTTACGCTCACCCTCTAAGCCCGCACTTTTGACTATGGCCGACCTATACGCTAGCGAGGACGCTCAGCAAATTTTGCAGATTGCGATCGCCAAAGAAACCGAACAGGGCGAACTCACCCGTGTGCAGCTCTCAGAAATTGCTGCCGAACTCAACATCGCCCCCGAAACCCTGTGGACAGCCGAACGAGAATGGCTCGACCTCAAAAGCGAATCGACCCAGCAAATGCTGTTCAATCAGGAGCGTCGCCAAAAATTTCAGCATCACCTGATTCGCTACAGCATTTTCAATAGCTTTTTGCTGCTGCTCAATCTATTATTTGGCGGCTATGGGATAGCAGTATTCGTAGCACTGATCTGGGGGATTGGCCTAGCTCTGCACGGCTGGAAAGCCTACCAGACGTCAGGCTACAAATACCAAAAGGACTTTGAGAACTGGCGACGGCGACAGCAGGTGTCTCAGTCCATGCGCAGCTTCTTCAACCGTCTGCTGAACGCTTAGTGGGACTCGTCAAAGCTTAGCTTCAGGAAAAAGCACCTAACCCACCTCAGCCGGAACCTTTTCCAGCATCAGCTTAGAACGCCTGATCTGAGAGGGAATATCAATCGGGTAGTCGCCGGTAAAGCAGGCCGAGCAAAAGCTATTGACCGCCACGCCAGTCGCTTCTAACATGCCTTCCCAGCTCAGGTAAGCCAGCGAATCTGCGCCAAGCTGCGCTTCAATTTCGGCGACCGACTTGGTGGCGGCAATCAACTGATCCTGGCTGTCGGTGTCAATACCGTAAAAGCAGGGATGCGTTACCGGCGGGGAAGAAATGCGCATATGCACCTCGGTTGCGCCCGCATCGTAAAGCATTTTGATCAGCTTGCGACTGGTGGTGCCGCGCACAATCGAGTCGTCCACGATCAAAATTCGCTTGCCTTCGAGCACGTCGCGCATTGGGTTGAGTTTCATGCGGATGCCCGCTTCGCGCATGGTTTGAGTCGGCTGAATAAAGGTGCGGCCTACGTAGCGATTTTTGATCAAGCCTTCGGCGTAGGGAATGCCAGAGGCTTCTGAGTAGCCAATCGCCGCAGGCACGCCCGAATCGGGCACGGCCATGACCAAATCCACATCGGCAGGCGACTCTTGGGCCAGCCGCTGGCCAATGCGTTTGCGATAGCTATAAAGGCTCTCCCCATGAAAAATGCTGTCAGGGCGAGCAAAGTAAATCATCTCAAAAACGCATAGCTTCCGCTCAGCAGCCTCAGCCCAGCGGACAGACTTGATGCCGTGACCGTCAATCCACAGCAGTTCACCGGGCGCAACGTCCCGCAGATAGGTCGCGCCGACAATATCGAGCCCGCAGGTTTCTGAAGCCACCACAAAGTTGCCTGCCCCGTAGCCATTCTCCTGACTTTCCGGTTCCTGAGCGCCTATATAGCCCAGCACCAGTGGCCGAATCCCATGCGGGTCACGAGCGGCAATGATTCCAGCAGAGGTACCAATGACCAGGCTAAAAGCGCCTTCGCAGCGTTTGAAGGCAGCGATCGCCCCCTCAATCCAATCCATCCCATCGTTCACCGCTTCCATCAGCGCAATGGCGATCAGCTCAGAGTCGGAGGTCATCGTCAGATTATAGTCTTCGCGCTTCAGCAGGTCTGCTCTGAGGCTGTTGACGTTGACGATGTTGCCGTTGTGCGCAAGCGCGAGCTGCCCCAGGCGAGCGTCCAGTACAGCCGGTTGCGCGTTAGCTGCGTGGCTCGACCCGGTGGTGGAATAGCGGGTGTGGCCGACTGCCCACTGACCGGGAACGTCTTTGAGCACATCGTCGGTAAAAACTTGAGAGACCAAGCCCATGCCTTTGTGCGTATGAACTGTGCCCTGATCAAAAGAAGAGATGCCCGCTGACTCTTGGCCGCGATGCTGAAGCGCGTATAGGCCAAAGTAAGCTAGCGTTGCTACGGCTTCGTTGGGCGCGTACACCCCGAATACTCCGCAGGCTTCTTCAGGCTTATCGGGTCTTTCTATAGCGGCTGTAGCGTCGTAGGGCTGGGACATGCTCAGTTCAAACTCCATTGGAAACCATTACAAAGGTTGCGGGCACAGAGTGCTCGCCTTTAAAGGGCTTTCAGCTTTATGCTGAAGCGCTTTTGATTTACTTCTCTTCTAGCAGAAATAGCCTGCTGACGACTGCGCGTAGATCTGCTAAAAATGCTTGAAAGCACCGTCACTGTGTGGCCAGCTAAGTTTAATATTTGTTTAATTTTTTATTAATATTTGCTTTAGATCCTATCACTTCCTGGCGCAGTGGCGCGGACTGTCTTGTCGGAGAATTGTCTGTCTGATCTTGCCTGTGAGGAGCAGGGGTCGGTAGGCTTTAATGCTGCTTTAGTTTTCCGGTGCTAAGGCTCTTTCAATTGCGTAAGTCCATCGGTCGGCTAGCTCGGTAACGGGGAGGGAAACCGGGTTATTGCCTGCCGCATTTGCAATGGTTAGGGGTGCTGTGGATGTGCTGACGCTGCCGATAAGCTGGCAGTCAGACAAATGGGTTTGGCAGTAGCGTTCCCAGTCGGCTTGGTGAGCGGGTGCGACGGAGACTACGATGCGATCGCCTCCTTCCCCAAAGAGCAGCATATCTGTGCGGATCTGACCGTCCTTCAGGGCGATGGTCGCGCCTTTTTGACCGCTGATGCAGGATTCGGCGAGAGCGATCGCCAGCCCCCCTTCCGCACAGTCATGCGCTGAACGAATCCACCCCTGACGGATGCCGTGACGACAGGCCGATTGCACCTTCAGCGCCAGCGCGATATCGACTTTGGGCGGCTGCCCTGCCACAGTTTGGTGAATGACTTTGAGATACTCAGAGCCACCGAGCGTGACGTTGCCATTGCCCGTACTTTCTGCGCCGACTCCCAGCAAATAAATCAGGTCGCCCTCAGCCTGCCAACCCTGACCACAAACCTTCGTCAGGTCGTCAATCAGGCCCACCATACCGACTACAGGCGTGGGGTAAATCGGCTGCGGCTTGCCGTTGCTGTCTAAGGTTTCGTTGTAGAGCGACACGTTGCCGCCGGTTACAGGTGTAGAAAATTCGCGACAGCCCTCGGCCAGTCCCCGGCAGGCTTCGGCGAGCTGCCAGTAGCCCACCGGCTTTTCGGGACTGCCAAAGTTGAGGTTGTCGGTGACGGCAACGGGCTCTGCGCCGACACAGCTCAGGTTGCGGGCGGCTTCGGCGACAGCGGCTAAGGCTCCTTCATAGGGGTTGAGGTATACGTAGCGGGCGTTACAGTCAACGGTGGCGGCGAGGCCCGCATTGGCTTTGGGATCTGGGGTGATTTGCGAGCGGAGTCTGATCACCGCCGCATCTGCCCCCCCTGGCATGGTTACCGTATTGTTTTGCACCTGATGGTCGTACTGGCGGTATACCCACTGCTTGGAAGCAATGGTCGGCGAGCTGAGTAAAGCCAGCGCGATCTGGTTCCAGGATTTTCCGTCGATACCGTCAAGCGTCGCCTCGGGCAAATCGCTCTCCTGCCAGGCCCAAGCCTTTTGCGCGTACTCAGGCGGTTCCTTCATCAGCTCCCGCTTATAAATCGGCGTATTGTCCGATAACGCTGTCGCCGGAATTTCCGCCGCCACGCTCCCTTCAAACAAAATCCGCACAATAGGTTCTTCAATTACCGAACCGGCCACCACTGCTTGCAGCCCCCAGCGGTGGAAAATTTCAATCAGCTCCTGCTCACGGCCCGCATGGGCGACAAACAGCATTCTCTCCTGAGATTCTGAAAGCAGATACTCATAGGGCACCATCCCCGGTTCTCGCGCCGGAATCAGGTCAAGGTCTAGCTCAATGCCAACGCCGCCATTTGCCGCCATCTCCGCCGTGGAGCAGGTAATGCCCGCCGCGCCCATATCCTGCGCCGCTGCCACCCCGCCCGTCTTAAAGGCTTCCAAACAAGCTTCGACCAGAGACTTTTCTAGAAACGGATCGCCCACCTGCACAGCAGGCCGATTCGCCTCAGATTCATCACTCAGCTCAGCGCTGGCAAAGCTCGCCCCGCCCATGCCGTCGCGCCCGGTGGTAGAGCCGACGTACAGCACCGGGTTGCCAATGCCCACCGCGCCAGATTTCATAATCTCCGGGATTTCCATCAGGCCAATGGCCATGGCATTCACCAGCGGATTGCCACTGTAAGCCTCGTCGAAAGAAACTTCGCCGCCGACGGTGGGCACCCCAAAGCAGTTGCCATAGTGCGCAATCCCTGAGACCACGCCCGTAAAAATTTGGCGGGTGCGAGCACTCTCTAAATTGCCAAAGCGCAGAGAATTCGGCGCCGCAATCGGCCTTGCGCCCATAGTGAAAATGTCTCGCAAAATGCCGCCTACGCCGGTCGCCGCACCCTGAAACGGCTCAATCGCTGAAGGGTGATTGTGCGATTCGATTTTAAAGGCGACCTGCATGCCGTTGCCGACATCGATCACGCCTGCATTTTCGCCGGGGCCGACTAAGATGCGATCGCCCTGCGTCGGAAACTGGCTCAGCAGCGACCTGGAATTCTTGTAGCAGCAGTGCTCTGACCACATCACGCCGAACATGCCCAGTTCGGCCCGGTTGGGGTGACGGCCCAAGCGTCGGACAATTTCTGCGTACTCGTCGGGTTTTAGCCCTTCTGAGGCGATTTCTTCAGGCGAGCAAGCGAGGGAAGACATAGATGTGGCTGAGGGGCGATCGCAGCGATGAGAAACAGCTATCTATCTTATCGCGCTATGGAAGGCACCCCCGAAAAGTCCCGTTGTCAGTCCCTACCTTTATGCCTATTTCGGCGTCGCCGCCTGCGGTGTATTGTGATGAAAGCTTAACTATTCCTTAAGTAGTTAATGCCCATCAATATCTATTTAGAGGGTTTCCCATGGCGACTTATAAAGTCACGCTTATTAACGAAGACGAAGGCATCAACGAAACGATTGAATGTGCCGACGATATGTACATCATTGAAGCTGCTGAAGAAGCAGGCATCGACTTACCCGCGTCCTGCCGTGCGGGCTCCTGCTCAAGCTGCACCGGCAAAATGGTCTCCGGCACCGTCGATCAGTCCGATCAGGTGTTCTTAGAAGACGATCAGATGGAAGCGGGCTTTGTGCTCACCTGCGTAGCCTACCCCACTTCCGACTGCACCATTCAAACTCACCAGGAAGAAGCCCTGGTGTAAGGTTTGCTGGGCTCATGCTGGGCTCAGTTAAGAACATGCGCAAAAGTGAGGAAGGCTGCTGTCAAGTAAGGGACATGCAGCCTTCCTTCGACGCAGTTACCAAACCGGCAAGTCAGAGCGGCGATCGCGCAAAAAATATCTACCGCCTATCTCTTCCATCAACCCAGCCTACTGACCAGGGTCGCTAGCTAGGCGCGGCTACCAATGCCGTACAGCAGACCGCAGCCGATAGCCAGCAAAACTAGCGCAATGTAAACGGTATTAGAGACCGCAGGAATAACACCAATCGCCTGTAGCAATAGCAAAACAGCAAAAACAACTAGCAGAACGCCGCCTGTGTAGAGCCCAATCGTCGTAATTAAGTTCGGTCTTCTACGTCCCATAATCTTTACCTGCCGCTAGGATGATGACTGAAATCTACCCAAATGGGGGCAGCAGCTAAGCAGCTTACCATCAAAACTTAGCCTTAGCGATCGCCTGACAAATACAACAACCTTCAAAATGCCGAACAAAAGATCGCTCTCGGGCAAATTCATGGATGAAAAGAGATTATCTCATCCTGTCCAAACGGTATCTCATTCAAACTGCGAGAAGTCAGAATTGAACTGAGCCCAAAATAAAGCCCTAAACCGCTTTGGTTCAGGGTCTCTTTTGTACTGCGATTGTACTGCGATGCCAGGAGGCGGACTTGAACCGCCGACACGAGGATTTTCAGTCCACTGCTCTACCAGCTGAGCTATCCCGGCTTGGGTGCGTTTTTTGCGCTTAACCAAAGTAACAAAATAGGGTAACCGTAGCAAGATTTTTTTTGGCCTGGAAGTAATTAAGCCAGAATCAATTCAGCAGGCGCTTCCTAGTTGACTCTGGCCTCGCACAGTGCTATGTCACAGGCTAGATTGGGCGTAAGCGAGCGAGCTTAACCGTGAAGGGGCCAGCGCCTTCACCCGCGTAGGAGCGAATGCGAATGGTGTATTTGCCACCTTCACTGATCCGGGCAAACAGCAGAGAATTCGTGCTGCCGTCGGGGCCATCGTCATTTTCGCTGACGGTTGTACCTGTGGCATCCATCAGGGTTACCAGCGTGTCAAATTCGCTGGAGATAGCGTCAATCGTGATTTGGTCGCCCGCCTCTAGAGTGACGACATAGTCCTTGGCAAAGCCGCCGAAGCCCGTCGGAATATCGGTAGCGGAAAGGGTGTCGTTGACTTCCTGCGAACCCAGCGCAATCGGGTTGTACAGTTGGGCGGCAGCTTTATTGGTGCTCAGAGCAGTAGTGAGCGTGGTCGTAAGTAAAGTCGCGGGCACTAGGAGCGATACAAATCGAGTCAATTTCATAGAAGTAAATAGGGTAAAAAAGCAGGCCAAAAGCTAGCAAAGATGCAGGGAGTAAAACGGGACATCGAAGCGGGCTGACACGGTCGATATCAAAGGGATATCACCTTTGTAAGTAACACCTCGCTAACAGCACCCCGCTAACAGCACCCCCGCTAACGACATATTGAAAGCACACTCTTAAATAGCACAGTGCCAGGATCGATTTCAGCTATTATGACCCACCCGGCGATCAGGCGTCACCGGTAGGCATCTCTGGCTTGTAGTAGTCGTCGGCGGTGATTGTTTCGGTTTTGCCCTGCTCGTTGATACAGCCCGGCTGCTTGTTAAACTGGCAAACTCTGGCCCATAGCTTGGCCCGACTCCCCTGAGGGCCAGAAGAAAAGATGACGCGATCGCCTCCCGCCGCTCCTGTAATAATCTGTACGCTGCAAACCGGACAAGTCTGGGTAGTAGGTTCTGCCATGGTGGTATGTCTAAATTCTCTGACTAAATTCTCTGAAGACCGCAAAAGAAAAGGGATGTGCAATCGGTGAGCTAATAATGGTCACTAGCCTATCAAAACACCGGCCAACCGTTGCTTAAGATCTTTAAAGCTGAGCCGAAAATACAGCCCATTCTCCCTATCCCCCGTTCCCTCATCCGGCGGAACCCCAGCACCCTTACGGCTTGCTATCTTTAGGCATACTCCTGTATTCCTCCGGCCCCTTATGACTCGTCCTTCGGTAAAGCCCACCTCTTCACTCAAGCGTCTGCGGCAGATTAGCCATGTGCTCGACAATGCGATCGCTCTCCCCGGCACCGACTTTCGCATTGGCTTAGACCCGATTTTGGGCATTTTACCGGGCGGCGGCGATGTCATTACCGGGCTAATGAGCGTCTATATCGTCTTTGAAGGGGCCAAAATGGGCCTGCCTGCCGCTACGCTCGGACGGATGGGGTTCAACATTTTGCTCGATACCTTGACGGGTACAATTCCGGTCATTGGCGACTTCTTTGATATCACTTGGAAGGCCAATAGCCAAAACGTCGCGCTGCTCGAAAAGCACCTCGCCGACCCCCAGCCGAGCCGCGCTGCCGACCGGCTGTTTGCAGTAATAATCGTCGTCGGGCTGCTGGCGCTGATATTGGGAGCGGCGACGCTGTCGGTGTGGGTGCTGGTTCAGTTGGCCGGATTGGCGCGGGCGTCGTGAGAGAAATGGACGCTGTGGCATAATGGGTCGGCTCCTTGCGGCTGGGTTTTAGATGACGGCTATGCAGTTTACTGCGGATATTTCCGGGCCTGATCAAACGGTTGAGTTTGAGGTTTCGGTGCCTGAGGTGGATAGTGACCTCTCAGATTATGAGTTTCGGCAGCAGGTGGAGGTAGCCTGGCAGGTGTGCGATCGCTTTGATCTGCAAACCGATATCTGGCGCGGGCGAATATTGCGGACGGTGCGCGATCGCGAAAAACGCAGCAGCACAAAAGCTACCAACAATGGCAATGGCGAAAATAATAGTGAAAATAGCGAGACCAACGGCAAAAGCACCCGTCAGGGCGCAGGCTTTCTCAACTGGCTCAAAGACCGGGACGTGAGCAAAAGTCAGGCTTACGTGCTGATTGACCTGGCCAACAGCGCCGACCAAATGCTCGAAGACGGGCTGCTGGAAACCAAAGATGTGAACTGCTTTAGCAAGCGGGCCTTTATCGAAACCTCCCATGCCTCGCCCGAAGTGCAGCAAATCGTCAGCGAAGCAGCCCGCCGGGGTGAGCAAATTACCCGCCGAGAAGTCAAAAACCTATCCGATGACTGGACAGCAATGAACTCCGACTTGATTCCGCAGTCGGTGCGGCAAAAAGCGGCTGACAATACGATTCCGACCCGCTACCTGACACCGCTGGTCAAGGAAATGGAAAAGCTGCCGCCTGCCCATCAGCAAACCCTGAGAAACGAAGTCGACGAAAATCCAGATGTCGACACGCTCAAGCAGGTCACTGCCGAGGCCAAATATCTATCGCGCTATATTGAAGCCGCTAGCCAGGTACAAAGCCTCGATGCTGCGCAGGTGAACCTGGAGCTAGCCCTCGACGAAGCCCTGCGGGTGGGCTGTCTCAATTCAGCCGCCGACCTGGTAAATCAGGCCACTCAGCTAGAGCAAGCCGCCGTCAAGCTATACACCGCCTGGAAGCGCATCAACAAGCTCTCCGACCGGGTGTATGTCGATAGCGGCGAGAGTACGCCTCACTTGCGATCGCTCCTCAATGCCCTCTCTCCCCTATGTAGCGAACTGATTGAGGTACAGCTTGGCGACGTCAACAGCGCCAATGCCAGACAAATCCGACTGAAGGTGCTGCCCGACGAAATTTCCAAAGCAGATTGACTAGACAATTCTGCCGCTGGTGACAATGCCGTCGCTGACGATTCGATAGCCGTCTGACTCCGGTCACACGGTGACGATCTATACCCGGCACAATGTTTTTAAGGTGCCTCTAGGAGGATGCTACTCGGACGCAAAATAGGCGTCAATAAGATTTACCGATGGATTGTAGACCCATTGATTCGATTGCTCAGGCTCACTTTCTCAAGACGAGTCTGATACGCTATAAGGAAAGACAAATTGGTAAGAACTGTTAAGTCCTTCGATCAATCGTCATCAGGGTTCTCAATTAGCACAGCCGATTTACCGTAACTCAGGATAATACAACTATGCCAACCCTTGAAGCCAACCCAGTGATGGACTTCCAGAGTGAAACCTACAAAGATGCCTACAGCCGCATCAACGCGATTGTGATTGAAGGAGAGCTGGAAGCTAACGGTAATTACAATCAGTTAGCCGAGCATCTCAGCGACCATGCCGACGAGTTAGTTCAACTCGCCCGTATGGAGAATCGCCACATGAAGGGGTTTCAAGCTTGTGGCAAAAACCTGAGCGTTACGCCTGATATGCCGTTTGCCAAAGAATTTTTCTCACAGCTGCACGACAATTTTCAAACGGCGCTGGCTGAAGGCAATATTGTCACCTGCCTGCTGATTCAGTCTTTGATTATTGAGACCTTTGCGATCGCTGCCTACAACATTTACATCCCCGTCGCCGACGACTTCGCTCGCAAAATTACCGAAGGCGTCGTCAAAGACGAGTACCTGCATCTCAACTTCGGCGAAGAATGGCTCAAGGCCAACTTTGAAACCGCCCGAGCAGAGCTAGAAGCCGCCAACCGCGCCAACCTGCCGCTGGTATGGAAAATGCTCAACGAAGTCGAAGCCGACGCCGCTGTACTGGGCATGGAAAAAGACGCCCTCGTCGAAGACTTTATGATTACCTACGGTGAAGCCCTGGCAAACATTGGCTTCAGCCCGCGCGAAGTGATGAAGCTATCAGCTCAAGGACTAGCCTCGGTGTAAGTTTATCTGGCGATCCCGATCACTCATAGGGTCGCTTTCTCGTTTTTACTCGCTTTTTACTCGCTTTTTATCCACGGCTCTGACCTCACAGGTGAGAGCCTGCCTGCTTATGCAGCGGCATTAGGCCGATAGCGTTCCGTAGCGGGGGCGCTGCGGCTCCTGTTGTGCTACCTAGCCCGCGCTATCTAGCCTGCTAGCCCCGAATTTCTCGATTGTGCATCCTCTATCCCGTTTCTTTTAACGCATCACGACGTTAGTAACCCCGAATGTTTGGTTTAATTGGTCACCTCACAAGCTTAGAACATGCCAAATCTGTCGCTCACGACTTGGGCTATCCCGAGTATGCCGACCAAGGTTTAGATTTTTGGTGTAGCGCACCGCCGCAGATTGTCGATCACTTCAAAGTGGTCAGCGCCACCGGCCAAACCATCGAGGGTAAATACGTCGAATCCTGCTTTTTGCCCGAAATGTTGGCAAACCGCCGGATCAAAGCCGCCACCCGCAAAATTCTTAATGCGATGGCCCACGCTCAAAAAAACGGCATCAATATCACCGCGCTGGGCGGATTTTCGTCAATTATCTTTGAAACCTTCAAGCTTGAGCAAATCAAGCGCGTCCGCAACCTGGATCTTGACTTTAAGAAGTTTACGACTGGCAACACCCACACCGCCTACGTGATTTGCAAGCAGGTAGAAGAAGCTGCGCCTGAGTATGGCATTGACCTCTCTCAGGCGACGGTGGCGGTTTGCGGCGCAACCGGTGACATTGGCAGCGCGGTCTGCCGGTGGCTGACGGCGCGTACAGGCGTGAAAGATCTGCTGCTGGTGGCACGCAATCAAGAGCGGTTGACCAATTTGCAGGCAGAGCTTAAGTTTGGCCGGATAGTGCCGATGGATGAAGCGCTGCCTCAGGCCGATGTGGTGGTGTGGGTCGCAAGTTTGCCTAAAGGGCTGGACGTAGATGCTACCCAACTCAAGCAGCCCTGCCTGATGGTGGATGGTGGCTATCCTAAAAACATCGACGCTACCTTTGCTCGTCCGGGCATTCACGTCCTCAAGGGCGGCATTGTTGAGCACTCGCTCGATATTGACTGGCACATTATGAACATTGTCAATATGGATGTACCGGGCCGTCAGCTCTTTGCCTGCTTTGCCGAATCAATGCTGCTGGAATTTGAGAAGCTACATACCAACTTTTCGTGGGGCCGTAATCAGATCACCCTGGAGAAGATGGATCTGATTGGAGAGGCTTCCAGGCGTCACGGGTTTAGACCGTTGCTAACTTAGGCTTCAACAATGGCTTCAACAATTGCGGTAACCTAGTTTTTACCCTTCATAGAGCTTTGTATTCCCCCATGGCGACGACTGAACGTAAGCCGATTCTGCTGGACTTTGAGAAACCGCTGGCTGAGCTAGAATCTCGAATTACGCAAATTCGTGAGCTGGCTGAAGATAACGATGTCGATGTTTCTGACCAGATCTATCAGCTAGAGTCGCGGGCGCAGCAGCTACGGCAGGAAATTTTTACCAGCCTGTCGCCGTCTCAGCGTATTCAGGTGGCTCGCCATCCGCGTCGGCCCAGCACGCTGGACTATATTCAGGCCATTAGTGACGAGTGGATAGAGCTGCATGGCGATCGCCGATCCGGTAAAGACGACCTGGCTATGGTCGGCGGCATTGCTCGCTTTGAAGGCAGACCCGTGGTTATGTTGGGTCACCAGAAAGGGCGAGATACCAAAGATAACGTGGCGCGTAACTTTGGGATGCCGGTGCCGGGGGGCTATCGCAAGGCCATGCGACTGATGGAACATGCCAACCGATTTGGTATGCCGATTATGACTTTTATTGATACGCCTGGGGCCTGGCCTGGTTTTGAAGCTGAGGAGATGGGGCAGGGGGAGGCGATCGCCTACAATCTCCGAGAAATGTTCAGCCTGGATGTGCCGATTATCTGCACGGTAATCGGCGAGGGCGGATCGGGCGGGGCACTGGGTATTGGCGTGGGCGATCGCCTGCTGATGTTTGAGCATTCGGTGTACTACGTGGCCAGCCCGGAAGCCTGCGCCTCTATCCTGTGGAAGGATGCGGGCCGCGCGTCACAGGCCGCAGAAGCGCTGAAAGTCACTGCCTGGGATTTGAAAAAACTCGGTCTTTTAGACCAGCTATTGCCCGAACCGATTGGCGGTGCCCATGCCGCACCGATAGAGGCAGCCCATACTTTACAGCAGGCGCTGGCCCAAAATCTCAATGTGCTGATGGAGCTGAG
>JBBQAC010000008.1:0-37852 GCA_038315915.1 Phormidesmidales cyanobacterium | reverse complement strand
GGATGGAAAAGTCCTTTTGCGGAAATACCTGCGAGCCATCAACGGCAAAAGTGGTGACATCGGTGAGCTGAGTCGCCACCCAGTTCAGGCTTTGCTCGCGGTTTTGCCAGGAGAGTCCGCTGCGGATAATGCCGCCGTCTTTGGCACTAATCGGCTCAAGGGCGATCGCTCCGAGATCACTAGCCTGAGCGCTTTGCCACTTATCCCGACTGGTCGCCGCCATGCTCACCCATTCGCCCCAGGCAGCTCTGTACTGATCCAGGTAGCCAGAGGTGCTCTCATCGAAGCTGGCAAAGTCGGCTCGCTTGCGGCTCAGCGCGGTTTGAACTTGAGAAGGTTTGATCGCCATCGAGAAAGGGTAGGCAGAAGAACATCACTATCTTAGTAGAATCAGAACACCTGTACTCAGACGCTAACGATTTAAAATGCGGCCAGCGTTAAGAATGGCCAGCAGCGCTACGCCAACATCGGCAAAGACAGCGGCCCAGAGGGAGGCCAGTCCAATTGCGCCTAAGACAATCACAATTGCTTTGATGGTCATGGCGAGAATGATGTTCTGCCAGACGATGCGTAGGGTGCGGTGGGCATGGGCGATCGCTTCAGCTACCTTCGCAGGCGCATCGGTCATAATCACCACGTCGGCAGTTTCAATCGCTGCATCCGAACCGAGAGCGCCCATAGCCATACCGACATCCGCCCTGGCAATTACCGGTGCATCATTAATGCCGTCGCCGACAAAAACAACTTTGCCTTTCGTTTGACCTGTCTGATGCAAGATTTTTTCGAGTCTCTCTACTTTGTCCTCGGGTAGCAGTTCGGCATAGTATTCGTCAATTCCCAGCTTTTGAGCAATGTTGCCCGCCACAGATTGATTATCGCCAGTCAGCATGATGGTTCTAATACCCTGCTGTTTGAGCGCCTGAATCGCTTCTACAGCATCTTCTTTAATCTCATCAGCGATCATAATTCGCCCTTTATACTGACCGTTTTCAGCGATATGAACCACTGTTCCTTCTACCGTGCAAACGTCGTGAGGAATGTTTTCTCTGTGCAGCAGTCGGTCGTTTCCTGCCAGTACGAGAGTATTGCCAACGCGAGCGCGAATGCCGTGGCCGGAGATCTCTTCATAGTCCTGCGCCCGATAGCCATTCAGGGTTTGTTCGCCTGTCTGCTGGTAGGCTTGAGCAATTGATTGAGCGACTGGATGAGTGGACGAGGACTCTATCTGCGCGGCGAGCTTTAGCAGTTGTGGCGGGCTCATTCCATTTTCAGCAACAATCTCTGTCACCCGAAAGTTGCCCTGGGTGAGCGTACCTGTTTTGTCGAATACAACCGTTTTTACCTGGGTGAGCGTATCGAGAAAGGTCGAGCCTTTGACTAAAATACCGCGTTTGGCCGCGCCGCCAATGCCGCCAAAGTAGCCCAGCGGAATACTAATCACCAGGCCGCAGGGGCAGGAGATCACCAGCACCACCAGAGCGCGATAAGTCCATTCGGCCTGGGTTGCGCCGGGGAAGAGTAGCGGGGGGAGGAGGGCGATCGCCAATGAAAGAAACACCACAACCGGCGTGTAATAGCGGGCAAATCGGGTAATAAACTTTTCGGTATCGGCCTTTTTACTACTGGCGTTCTCCACCAGCTCCAAAATTCTTGCAATAGAGGACTGATCGAAAGGCTTGGTCACTCGAATCGTCAGCACCCCAGACTGGTTGATCATGCCTGACAGCACTGCTTCACCGACGGCCACAGTGCGAGGCACCGATTCTCCAGTAAGTGCGGAGGTATCTAGCTGAGAGGTGCCTTCGAGAATTTCACCGTCGAGGGGAACCTTTTCGCCGGGGCGCACCACGATCACATCGCCAACGTTGACCGCATCAGGAGAAACTTCCCGGAGACCGCCATTCTCTTTTAAGTTCGCGGTCTCGGGGCGCACTTCTAGCAGGGCTTTGATAGAGCGGCGCGATCGCCCTACCGAATAGTCCTGAAACAGCTCTCCTACTTGAAAGAACAACATCACTGCCACCGCTTCGGGCAGCTCGTGAATAGCGATCGCCCCCAAAGTCGCAATCGTCATCAAAAAGTTTTCGTCGAAGATTCGCCCTCGTAAAATGTTGCGCCCTGCCGTGGTCAGTACGCTCCAGCCGCTAATCGCGTAGGCGGGCATGAGGACGGCGTATTCAGCGATCGCGTAGGGCGTATTGTGCAGCGGCTGATTGAAGATCAGGCCGATGAGGAAGAGGAGGGTGGCGATCGCAATCGGTGTCAGCGTAGCTCGCAGATCAAATTCGCCTGAACCGTGGCTGTGACCGTGATCGTGGCCGCAGCAGTCGTCGTGAGCGTGCGTTTGAGTCATAGCGATATCTGCCGAAAATTTATAAACATATGAATGACTGTTCATATGTTATCGCACAAGGCTGAAACTTCCACATTTTCTATTTGCTCTCTATTCGTCGAGGTGATCGGCGACCTCTTTGTAAAGAGCGGTAATGTGCTTGTCGGCCAGGCTGTAATATACGTTGCGGCCCTGACGGCGGTATTTGACCAGGCGGTGCGATCGCAACACCCGAAGCTGATGAGAGACCGCCGATTCACTCATTTTCACCGCCGCCGCCAAATCGCAAACGCACAGTTCCTGCTGGGCCAATGCCGACAGCAGCTTCAGCCGATGCGGGTCAGAAAGTGCGCTAAAAAACTCCGCCATTCGCTGCGCCTTTTCTCCCGCTAAAACCGCCGCCTGCACCTGTCGCACACTATCAAGATGCACCAGCGAAGTTTCACAGCCAGGGGCATCCACCGCAGACTTGCTGGCAGACTTTTTGCTGGCCGACCGGGAGCTAATCATAGAAAATCGCTACTGAGCAACTTCTCCATGATACTGATAATCATTACCATGTGTTGAGGAATCGATAGGGTCTGCATCCCACCCGTCTGTAATGTTCCTTTTAGAGCAAGTCAATGAACGAGGCGATCACTTCTGCTCTCTGAAACTTAGAGTTGCCGCTCGTCAGTGGCCTGCAATGCTCGATTGCACAGTGCTTCAGACAGCCAAAAATCTGCTCGACTCCTCAGCGCAATGATAAAAGGTCGAGCCTCGGTTATCAAACCCCTACTCTTGGCTGCCACCAGGATGCCAAGAACGCCTGTAAGATTCAGCCCTCTGGTCGCAGCGAACTCACGCGCTTTGCGCTCGTCCAACAAGATCTGATCGGCACCTATTTCTAGCGCTAGAGCAATTGCTTCAGATTCGCCAATGTCTAATACCTTCAGGAAGTCTTCGACTACGGTGCGATCGCTCACACTCTGCACTTGAATCCAGTCATAGTCAGTAGCTTCTTCGCCACCTGCTGAGATAGGTGGCTGTATTAACTCTCTGTAAACGGCATCTGGAATAATGACCGTTCTGTAAAGTTGTTTTAACAGCACAAGCTGACCGATAGCGGCTAAATTATTGATGGCTGAAGTATCGCTGACGACAATCACAGTTGTCCCGTCGCTTTCAAGGTCTCGAGATCTTTCTCAAATTCGGCTACGTCGTAAATGGAAATTTTGCGGCTAGCGAGTAACTGCATAAACGCTGGTCGGCTCATGTCTGCCAAGCGTCTTGACTGGGCTAACGTCAGTCTCGACTGCTGGTAGAGCATCAGGGCGATTTCTTGCTTCAACTCGTGCTCACTTAGACGAGCTGAGGTTAAAACTGAGTCAGGAATCGTAATGGTGACGCTCATCGTTCGGTGCCTTAGGTCTCATTTGACTATTTTAGTTGAGTCTTGGCTATAAGGGCTCGAAACCGGGGGGTGTTGCGGATGTTGTCAAAGTCAGTGTCGGTTTTAGCCATTTCAGAATACTCGTCTGTACCGTCTAGCTCAATGGCTTTTTGCAAGCAGGTTAAAGTGTCTTCTAGTTGTTTTGAGAGCGCATAGCTACAGGCTTTGTTGTACCAGGCTGAAGCATAGTCAGGTTTGATAGCGAGGGCGGCATCATAGGCGGCGATTGCCTCCTCATGTCGGCCCAATTTGCCTAGCGCAATGCCTTTGTTGTTGAGGAGTCCGTGATCGTCAGGTTTGATAGCGAGGGCGGCATCATAGGCGGCGATTGCCTCCTCATATCGGCCTGATTTGCCTAGCGCAATGCCTTTGGTATAGAGGGCTTCGTGTTTGTCCGGTTTGATAACGAGGGCGGCATTAAAGGCGGCGATTGCCTCCTCATATCGGCCCAAGTTGCCTAGCGCAATGCCTTTGTTATAGAGGGCGTCGTGTTTGTCAGGTTTGATAACGAGGGCGGCATCAAAGGCGGCGATCGCCTCCTCATATCGGCCTAATTTGCCTAGCGCAGTGCCTTTGTTGTTGAGGGCTTCGTGTTTGTCAGGTTTGATAGCGAGGGCGGCATTAAAGGCGGCGATTGCCTCCTCATATCGGCCCAACTCGTCTAGCGCATAGCCTTTGGCGAACCAAGCCTTATCATTTCTCGGTTGAAGAGCAGTGGCTCCCTCACAGCAACGTAGTGCCGTCGCAAAGTCTTGACCTGCGCCGAGCACCCAGCTTTGTTCTATCAGTAGTCGAGACCGCTGTTCATCAGACTGATTTTTCTCGTCAATCAAATCTTGCAGCTCTGCAATCTTTTCGATCCGCGCTGTCTCTGAAAGCGTTAAATACTCCGAATATCTCGTGTCCAGCACCTGAACAGTCTCTCGCGTAAGTTGCTCGCTATCAGGGGAAAACGTCCAAATACCTGAGCGCCAGTCAAAAAAATCAACCGCCCGGTACATAAAATATTTCAGCGCAAACGGCCTGACAACAAACACCAGACATAAATGACTAAACTGACGTTGAAAGTCCTCCCGCTGCCGGTTGAGATGATTCAATATTGGCGGCAGCACCTCTAGCTTGTAATAGTCATTCCGCCCCGCTTCTGTTTTTAGGTAAGGCGCAAGAGACTTGTCTATCCCCTCAACAAACAATACATTCAGCTTAGCCAAGTCTTCTCTTGCTTCAATCAACCTTCGCAGGTTGTCAATCGGTTCATCTAGCGTCAGCCGACCCAACTGCTTCTGCGGCAGGTCTTGCTTTAAACGCGAAAATATCTCTTGCCCTTTTACCGGCGTACATTGCAAAAACAAAATTCCGAATCCACTGCGACGTCTCAGCGCCCGCACTAGCGACCGATACAGCGCTTCTGGATCATTTATTTTCTCTCTAGCGTCCTGTTGCATCGCAGGCGAAACTCGCGCAGCCTGTTCTATGGTTAGCGGCGCTTGATCTGAAGGTACCTGCTTCACTTTTGCATCATCCACGCTAGCCATCAGTCTTCACTCGCAGCGTTCAGCTTTGCCAGAGCCTCTTTAAACGGCTCAAACCCCTCAATCAGCGGATGCACGTCGCACCACTGCCGAAGCTGAGTCTGACCATCATAATAGCGATATTCCACCAAACAGCGATTGAGCAATAGCTCCAAAGACGAATCCTCATTGTCAAACTGCTTACTGCGGTGAGCCTGGGCCAACACCGACCAGCGATCTCCCCTGATCGCCATCTGGTAGGTATTCCGCTGCTCCTCAATCGCAATCTGCGCCGCCTCCGCCGTAATTGGCAGCTCATCTATCCAATCCATCGACCGCTGTAAGAGCTGCATCAGCACCCGCATATGCCCGCCGCTCATCATGCACAGCCGGTTCAGCGTCTCCGCACTGTCAAAAACGTGGGTATCAATATCCTCCGTCAGCCGTGGGTCTACCCGCTGAAGCCTGCGGCAAATAATTTCCCGCAGCTTATCTACCCCTGCCTGATTCACCTCGCCTGCCAGCGACTTCACCATCACCATCGGCAGCACATCCGGCTTGCTGTAGTAGTCCTCCAGCCGCGTCACCCGAGGCGAATAGATCATCTGAATCGGCACCGTATAAATCACATGGCACGCCAGCCCCCGCATCGGCTCACTGCGGTTGATGTAAATCTCATCAAAATTGCTTCTGCCGTCGGTATTGTTCTCAGCGATCCGATCCAGGTTATCGGCAATTACCACAATGCCCTTGCAATCTGGTGATATTTGCCTTTGAGCCTCCGCAATAAAGCCATTTAACGCCGCCAACAGCGACGGCGTACTATCGCTCAGCTTTTTCCGCAGATCCCGCCGAATATCTGGCACTGCCTGCACACTCGCCGTAATCTTGGCAAACTGACTCACCTGCTGCTCCAGGCTCAAGCTATCAAACTCGATATCGGTCAGCGCCAGCTCCTTCAGCGACTGCCACCGTTCCCGCATCCACTCCACCAGCGGGTTGTGATCCCTCAGCTCAATGCTCTGCACCAAATTTTTCGTACAGGCAAACAAAATATCGGCATACTCCGCATCCTGCGTTTCTACATCCTCCTCCACCGCAAAATACACCACATGATAGCCCCGCCCCTGCAAATGCTCCCTCAGCCGCAGCAGTTCTGTCGTTTTCCCCACTCCCCGATGCCCGCTATAAAGCTGACAGGTCGGCTGCTTAGACCGCGTAATCTGCTTACCCAGCTCCCGCACCACATCCCACCGACCGCGCACCTCCTCACAATTGACATACGTCCCCTCCGGCGGCGGCTCAAACGGCTGAAACACATTGTAAATTTCGGTCAGCAGCTCATCAGGTGTCATCAGTTCAGCCCAAAGCTTCAAAAACTCCTGCCTAGCGTAACCCCTAACGTCAGCATGGAAAGCCCCTTTCACACAGTTTTTACATCAGGCTGATCGCTTCCCTCCTGTTAGTTGCCAACCCACCGCCCGCTAGCCCACCGCTTCTTCCGAAATCTCGCTTAGTGCAGCAGGTTCATGGAAGCGATCGCGTACTATCACTCACCTCAACTACTTAGCGCGACACCGCCCCGTGGGAAAACTAGCTCAAGGACTGAGCGTGTGACCCATGGAAATCTTGTTCTATCTGATAGCTGGCCTCATATGGATTAGCTGGGCCAGTGCGCGCGAGCGGAGAATGCCCTGGTTTAGCTGGGGAAACCCTGCCCAATCTGGCAGATCCGCGCCACCCCGCCGTAACTTCAGCCGAAGGGTAAAGCCTCAATCTCCCTGGTTACAGACAGTGCCAATCAGCCAGAAGCCGAAGCGACACGCTCAAACTAAAACCCGATCCTCGAAGAGAGCTGGTGCAGCCTATCCAAAGGATGCTTTTTACCGGCTGAATGGGCTGACCCGCAATGCCGCTGTAGCCGAGCGACTCGTGGCAAAAGTCAAGGAGAAGAATCCTACCCGTGACTACCGCTGGTGCATTGAAAAAGCTATTTATGACATTGAGCGCGATCGCATGGCCCGCTAAGCATAGCCCTATGATTCAATCTCTCGCCGTCTGATCGCTAGCCAACTGTACAAAATTAAAGATACGCATTGTCAACACATGCTGTTCTGAGTGCTATTTCTTATTTTTTTGAACATTTCGAGAGACGATTAAGCGTGCTGAGATACACAGGTCGAACAGTCTACTCACTAGTTATTTTGTGCTAGCTTTGATATATAAGCATTAGGTCAGCGGAGCGGCGGCTTATGGTTTCTCAAGCATCGTTACCTATAACGACTGAAGTTTTCTATCCGGATTCTGACGGTCAGCCGATGGCGAGCAATACAGAGCAATACCGCTGGATTGTCACCATCAAGGAGAATTTGGACTGGCTGCTGCCGGACGCTTTTGTGGCGGGCGACTTATTTTGGTATCCCATTGAAGGCCGCTCAGATATTTCGGTTGCTCCCGATGTAATGGTGGCGCTTGGGCGACCCAAGGGTAAGCGATTGTCTTATCGGCAGTGGCAGGAGGAGGGAACTGCGCCACAAGTCGTTTTTGAAATTCTTTCGCCGAGCAACACTCGCAAAGAGATGGAGCAAAAGCTACTTTTCTTTAATCGGCATGGCGTTGAAGAATATTATCTTTACGATACCGAAGACTATAGCCTGAGCGGATTTGTGCGGGGCGAATTTGGTTTGGAACATATTCTTGAGATGGCGGACTGGGTAAGTCCTCTCCTTAAGATTCGTTTTGACCGGTCGGGCGATGAGCTGGCGTTGATTCGCCCTGACGGCACACCTTTTCTCAGCTATCAAGCGGTGATACAAAAGGCAGAGTCGGCGGAGCAGCGGGCTGAGTTGGCAGAGCAAAAAGCGGCTAAGTTAGCTGAAAAGCTCAGGGAACTTGGGATTGATCCTGAGCAGGCTTAGTTTGAGTTGGCGATGTAATCAAAATGTTGACGAATAGGGCGATCAAGACGTCACTGTCATCCTATTCCTAGAGATCGGTATTGGTTGTGATGCAGGTCAAGGTTCCTGAGTAGGGAGCCACCTTTTGTCGGTTGTCTGCTGACCGCTGAGGGCAAGATAGTAGGCACGGTGACTTAGAGGGGATTACTCACCATGCTGGCAAGAATTTGGAGTGCTTCACTCATTGGGATCGATGCGCTGAAGGTGGGTGTGGAAGTCGATCTTTCGGGTGGATTGCCGGGGGTGGTGATTGTGGGCCTACCGGACACAGCTGTACAAGAGTCACGTGAGCGGGTGCGGGCAGCGCTGAAGAATGCGGGGTTTGCCTTTCCTATGCGTAAGGTGGTGATTAATTTGACCCCTGCCGATGTACGTAAGGAAGGGCCGATTTACGATTTGCCGATCGCGGTGGGTATTTTGGCAGCTTCAGAAGCAGTGGCACACACTTGCCTCGGCGACTATCTATTTTTGGGTGAGATGTCTTTGGACGGGACGCTGAGGCCGGTAGCTGGGGTAGTAGCTATAGCGGCGGCGGCCCGCAGGCTTGGGCTCAAAGGGCTTGTGCTCCCAGCCGATAATGCCTATGAGGCCGCTGTCGTACCAGGGCTTGAGGTGTATGGGTTCAAGCACTTGAGTGAAGTGGCAGACTTTTTGAACCATCCTGAAGAGCATGAGCCAGTGAAGGTGAATGCGCCTGAAGAGTTGTTGCGATCGCCCCTCCCTGCCCAGGACTTACGCGACGTCAAAGGCCAAGCGCAGGCCCGCCGCGCCCTCGAAATTGCGGCAGCAGGTGGCCACAACCTCTGCTTGATTGGCCCGCCCGGTAGCGGCAAAACCATGCTCGCCCAGCGCCTACCCGGCATTTTACCGCCGCTCACTTTCTCTGAAGCCCTGGAAGTCACCCAAATTCACTCCGTCGCGGGTTTGCTCAAAGAAAAAGGTCACCTGGTCAATCAGCGCCCCTTCCGAACGCCACACCATTCCGCTTCTGGCCCCTCGCTGGTCGGCGGCGGCAGCTTTCCCAAGCCCGGAGAAATCTCTTTAGCCCACCGAGGCGTGCTCTTTTTAGACGAACTCACCGAATTTAAGCGCAGCGTCCTCGAATTTCTGCGTCAGCCCCTAGAAGACGGTAAAGTCACCATTTCTAGAACTCGGCAGTCGGTAGAATTTCCGGCTCAATTCACCCTAGTTTCTAGTACAAACCCCTGTCCCTGCGGTTATTTTGGCGACACCGTACAGGCTTGTAGCTGCACCCCCCGCAGCCGTGAACAATATTGGGCCAAGCTGTCTGGGCCGCTGATGGATCGTATCGACTTGCAGGTAGTAGTTGGGCGGCTCAAGCCTGAAGAAGTCACCCGTCAGCCCCAAGGTGAAGACTCCGCGACAGTGCGGGCTAGGGTCGAAGCGGCCCGTCATCTGGCCCAGGTTAGATTTGCGGAGGAGCCCGCCTTACAGTGCAACGCCGATATGGAGAGCCGCCATATTCGTCAGTGGTGTCAGTTCGACGAAGCGACTCGTAGCCTAATCGAAGGAGCTGTGCGTAAGCTGGGACTCTCGGCAAGAGCCACAGATCGCATTCTCAAAGTGGCTCGTACAGTCGCCGATCTGAGCGCTGCACCTGAGATTGAGACTTTTCACGTGGCAGAGGCTATTCAGTACAGAACCCTTGACCGGATGCAGTGAAATTAGTCGCTGAAACAGTTCAGTGAGCGTAAAAAACCCAGAAAAATCAGCTATTCTTTGAGAATAGCTGCTGGTAATTGCGACTATATCTAAAGAAGGGCTATTTCTCTCCTTTAGATAGAAATAAGTCGATGAAATTGCGAGTAGTCTGTAAGCACGTATTAACTGCGCTGTTAAGGCGATTATTTACTGAGGAGTGAGTTGGACATGTCTGTAAGAAAAGGACTTTTAGGGGCGATGGGGCTGGCACTGCTGGCTATGGGCATACAGCTACCCATCCAAGCGCAAACCGTTTTGCTAGAAGAGACTAGGCCGGTTCCAGAATCTGCTTCCGTAACTGAGCAAAGCGTACTGACTATTGATGATTTGGCGGCTAGTGACGATGCTGCTGAGCTGACTGCTAGCGGAAACGTGGATGAAATTAAGCCTGCCGCTTGGACAAATCCAGAAAATCTGTCTGCTGAAGGACTTGCCCTAGCTGATGACACGACTGCCCAAGTGCCGGAAGCTTCTACTTTGGCCTATCCTACTGCTGAGGAATCAACGGAGCTAGCACAGGCTCGTCGGCGTACTAGCACCACTGGTTTTGGTGGCGCGAGTAACTTCATCGGTATTGGCGCTGACTTCGGGACGACTGATGACATTTCCTTTGCGGCAATTAGCCGGTTTTCCCTCAGCGATCAGGTTGCCATCCGTCCTTCTGTGCTAATCGGGGATGGCTTTGCAGTGCTAGTGCCGGTCACCTATGACTTTAGTAGGGCAACGACAAGTGCAGGCGGCTTTCAGATTCGGCCCTATGCAGGGGCGGGCGCTTCTTATGTCGATGGTAATGATGACTCCAATCTAGGGCTGTTGTTGTCAGCAGGGGTAGATGTTCCTGTCTCCCGGCAGTTCACAGCGAACGCTCAAGCTAACTTCGCAGGTATCTTCAGTGAAGATACCAATTTTGGGGTCACGGTTGGCGTTGGCTACAACTTCAGTGGATTTCAATAAAGCCATTCGCTGACTGATCCATAAAAGCGCCCTAAGATAAGCGCCATAAAAAGGCGGCTGGGTGATGTTACTTAGCCGCCTTTTTTGATTGCGTAATTCGCGAGGTCATCGGCTTCCGGTCTGTGGGGAACGCTAAAAGCGAAGCGTTAGGTAGTGCTGTATGGTTGAGGCGATCAAAGCGTCGAGCTTGCTGACGGATTTGGCACTGCTGCGAGAGAAATTTCAGCAAGTGTGGGGCTACGATGACTTTCGCTCCCCTCAAGGGGAAATTGCTCAGGCGCTTTTGCAGGGTAGAGACATCGTGACGATTATGCCAACCGGTGGCGGCAAATCGGTCTGTTTCCAGCTGCCCGCGCTAATGCGCTCCGGCGTCACGCTGGTGATATCGCCTTTGGTTGCTCTGATGGAAAATCAGGTGCAGGAACTGGCGGTAAAACAGCTACCGGCGGCGGCTTTACATAGCGAATTAACAGGGCGATCGCACTATCAAACCTTGCGATCGCTCCAACACAACCGCCTGCGCCTGCTCTACCTCTCCCCTGAAACCCTGCTCAGCCAGCCCGTGTGGGAAGTGCTCTGCCAGCCCCAGGTGCAGATCAACGCGCTGGTGCTCGATGAGGCCCACTGCCTGACCCAATGGGGCGATAGCTTTCGGCCCACCTACCGACGATTAGGGGCAGTTCGGCCTGCCTTGCTAGCGACTAAGCCGCCGGGGAGCCAGATGGCGATCGCAGCCTTTACCGCCACTGCCGATCCGATCACGCAGCAGGCGCTTCAAACCGTCCTTCAGTTGAGAAATCCACAGGTCATTCGCCTCAATCCCTATCGCGACAATCTGCATCTGACGGTGCAAACAGTTTGGACCCCTAAAGGCCGTCAGCAGGCAATGCTCAAATTCATTCAGCGTCAGGGCAAGCAGTCGGGCCTGGTGTATGCGCGCACTCGCCGGGGCACCGAGGCACTGGCTCAGGGGTTAGCGGCGAAGGGCTACAGTGTGCGCGCCTATCACGGCGGGTTAGGCGCAATCCAACGCCGTCAAATAGAAACGCAGTGGATTAACGGCGACTGCCAGTTTGTAGTCTGCACCTCTGCGTTTGGCATGGGCATTAACAAATCTGACTGCCGATTTGTCGTCCATTACGAAGTGCCGAGTTTGCTAGCCGAGTACGTACAGGAAGTCGGGCGAGGGGGCCGCGATGGCAAACCGGCTGAGGCGCTATCGCTGGTGAGCGAACCGACCGGGTTGCTCTCTCCTGAAGACAGCAGGCGGTGGCAGTTTTTTAGCCGCAAGGCCCAGCAGCTAGAAAAATCAGCCTTACAGATGGCACGTCAAATCCCGGTCGAAGGCCACATCAACGATGTCCGTAAAGCCTCCCCGGAAGGTGACCAGGCCCTGGCGCTGCTCCATCGCAATGGCCAACTGCAATGGCTAGATCCGTTCACCTATCGGCTACAGAGCAGCCGAAAAACTATCTCGGAACGTCAGACGCCCGCAGTGACCGTGATGAAACGCTATTTGTTTACGCGGCGCTGTCGCTGGCAAGTGTTATTAGAAGAATTTGGCTTTGTCGAAGCAGCGAAGAAAATGCGCTGCGGGCAGTGCGATCACTGCCGTCAGAACCACAAATCTCACCGCTAGGATTCATTGCTATCTTTGGACACTATTGGGCGCTATATTTTCTCAGGCTGCTTGTCTTCATTGGCCACAACCCAGGACTCCGCTGGTTCTTCGCGATCGGCGATCGCCCCAGACAGGTCAGGAATTGTCACAGCTGCTTCGGGCAATTCCCCGGTATCGGGATCGGCAACTTTCTGAGAAAATCCCCAGGCAAACAAGGCAAAAATCAGGCTGACCATCACCCACTCAGGCGGTACCCAGGCCGGGTTGACTACTCGTAGCAGCAGGCGAATACCGACAAAAGCCACGGTGACGAAGCCCGCATCTTCCAGGTGAACGTAAATTTCTAGCCAGCGAATAAACAAGCCCGCCATAAAGCGGAGGGCGATAATGCCGATGGTGCCGCCCAGGAGAACGATAAACACGTCTTTTGAAAGGGCGATCGCTGTCGTCACGCTGTCTAAGGAAAACGCCAGGTCGGTGAGTGCAATGGTGGGAATCGCCTGCCATAGCGCGGTGAACTTTGGCCCGCCAGATTTGCCGCCGTCCTCGTCTTTACTCATAAAGTGCTGATAGACCAGCCAGAGTAAGTAAACCGCGCCCGCCACTTCAAACTGCCAGTAGTCAAGTACCCAGCTAGCCGCCAGTATCAGCGTTATCCGCAGCACAAAGGCCGCGACTAATCCAATATTGAGCGCTTTTTTTTGCAGGTCTTCTGTACTGAGTCCCTGGGCGATCGCCGCCAGCGCGATCGCGTTATCTGCCGAGAGCACCAGCTCCAGCAAAATCAGGACAGGGAGTAGCAGTAAAGTATCTCCCCCGATGGTAGGAGACATTTCAAGCAGGCGGTCTAGCATGTATTTCCTGAGAGATCAGCTCTCTAAAAACTGAGGACAAAAAATCAGTCGCTATTGTCCTTTGTAACAAGCGGCAGCAGCGAATACCTTCCTCTAATTAGAATAGATCGAGAAGGGTTTTGCTGCATGGATTGGAAAAACGAGTCACAAATCCCTGGCTTCAGAGTTTCTTCAAGATTTAATAGAGTTGCTCTGTCGAGGCATCTGCAAATGAGCCATTGTTACTAGCGATTGGATTACTGGCGATTGGAGGGTGCCAGCTTTTTGATCAAGACGATAATAGTATCGAAAACAACCAAAACGCCTATGATTATCAGCCCTGCCAATAGCCCATTCAGCGCAGAAATGGCGTAGTACAGCAGCATATACCACCAGCCTGGAATATTCTTAAATTCTCCCACCGGCAGGCTCAGCCCTAGCAGCAGCAGCACAGAGCCAATAAAAGTCAGGGTGGAGAGCAGCCCAATCAGCTTAATACTGCCGTAGAAGGCGCGGTCGAAATTGGTGTCGAGCTTGTCGGTCATGCCTAAAAGCGTCAGCATGAGAGCCAGTATGGTGGCTGAGGATTTGGCGATCGCTGCCCCAAAAGAAAGCGATGACGTTTGCAGGCTTTGCAAAAGCTCAACCGCCTTGGCCCCACTGTAAATGCTGCCAACTAAAATTGGCTGGACGACCGTCACCGAAAGGGTCACTGCAATACATAAAAACACGTAGCGTCTGCGTTTGGAGTCGCACCACAATAGTTTCCAGGCGGTGATCTTTTCTGACATTGGCGAAAGTGGGCTAAGTTTCGTTCAGACTACAGACCGGCTGGCCATTTGACATGCTCCTTTGGTTGATATGCTGTTTCCGCTGCCCTTCCATTGAGTCCTCCCTGTGGTTACTCCCCTTCAAAAATTTAGATCTCAGTATCCAGAAGGCTGTTTGACTGCCGATTTGATTTCAATGCACGACGGACAATATGTGGTGCGCGCCACCATCGTATTGGAGGGGAAAACCCTGGCCACTGGCTTGGCGGCCAGCGCCGATGTGCAAACTGCTGAAGACCGGGCCAGAGACCGGGCGATCGCGGCCTTAGGCATCCTCACAGACAACCCCCAACCCGCTGAAGAACGCCCAAACGCCAGTAGTTCTCAGCCAACTCAAAATGAGCCGGACGCCGCCAGCGCTACTGCCAGCGTATTCCCCGCTAATGGGCTAGCAGAAATTACAGCTCTGCCGGTCACCGTTCCTGATCCAGCGATCGCAGATGACTTCGGCCCGCCTATTGACGATATTGCTGATGAGCCTGCCACCGCCCTGTCCTCTGCTGCCAACAGAGCCCTGGAAGACCTCAGCACCAGCACTCACCCGGTCGACCTTTCAGATGTGATCGCTCAGACTGATGTGGAGCTGACCCGGCTAGGCTGGACAAGCGCTCAGGGACGGCAGTATTTGGAGAAAACCTATGGCAAAATATCGCGCACCCAGCTCACCGACGAAGAGCTGATGAGCTTTTTGCTGTACCTGGAAGACCAATAGAGCAGACTGATACCCGCCCCCTCGTGTTCCTCTAATCAGCGGGCACAGGCGGTAGCGACTCAGGCATCGGCGTTTCTAAGGACGAGGTTAGCTCATAGCAGTAGCGCCCTTCCGGATGTCGCCACTGACTGTCGAACCAGGACTCGTCCCTGGCATACTCACTAGAATCGGTGGCAAAGGTCGCGCACAGCTCATAAGTACTTTCGCTCAGGCGTTGATAGTCGTAGGGCTCATCGGTCACCGGGTCTCTGACAAAGTTCAATTCTTCAGGAAGCTGAGCGGGCAATTTGCTTTCGGCTGCACTCGTCTCTTCTGCTCGAATTTTGAGCTGACGGGCAATCTCGCCGAGATTCTGAACTCTTTGTTGGTCTAGCGAAACTCGTCGCTGCTGAGCGGGGGAGCCCAGTATTTTAAAGGCAGCGCCAATGCCCACTATGACCAGGATTAAAGATGTGATGACAAAGGCGCGATCTACTAATGGGGAGTGGGTTTTGCTCATCTTTGGGAGTCTCCGTTGCGGGGCGATCGCTGTAGCCAGTTGAGGTAGTACAGGAAAATGCCGCCATCAATTACCAGCACGACCACCACTTTGAGCATGAACCGGGTCGTCAGTTCGCCGCGCAAAAAGGACGTGAGAAAAGCAATCAGCGTTCCAATCCCAATCAGTGCCACGATCAGCAGCGTCAGGTAGGTCAGCCACTTGCGGACGCCGGAGAAGTGCTTTTCGCGATGACGGGCCAGCTCCCAGTTAAGCAGACGCATCACCCACAGATACACCGGATAGGCCACCATCAGCCGGGCCAGACTGAAGGCCAGTTCGTAATAAGCGCCGTAGCTAGTTTGAGTGGCGTCGGGCAGCGCCTGATTAATCACCACAAAGGCGATCTGACCCAGTGCCTGCGACCACAAGCCCAGCATAAAGAAAGCAAGCAAGTAGGAAAAAGCATCTTTAGCCGACTCACCCCCGCCCGAGGGTGGAGCTGGCAGCGGATAGCCCGTCAGTCGCTCGTATACCTGAAAAAAGGCCCGCTCAATGTCGCGTTGGGGCCAGCCAAAGCGCTGAAGTAACTGACTGATAAATTCGTCGGAGGCACCGCGATCGCGTGCCCGCTCAATGAAGGTAACAATATCTGAGGCACCGGGCGGCGGTGGATTTTCGCTTAAGTGGGTCATAGCAAATCAGGAAATCTTGGCTCGACGCTAGCACGCGACTTATCAAGATCACCTATTGAGTAGACAGTTTTACGCAGGGATGGCGGTCTATCTACGCTGTAGCGCCAGTTACCTAATTCTCACTTGAGGCGGCTAAGTAGGTGGTCAAATTATTTGTGAGACGCATTTCGACTACGCTTAATGCTCGATTCACGTAGCCAGAGGGCTGAGCGTAGTCGAAGCCCGGTATTCAGGATGGCGTTTTAATTACACTGAGCTACTTAACATGCTCAGAACTCATCAATCGATTCGGCCTCTGCTACGATCTGTTCGCGAACAGCGATCGCCGGTTTCCTCAACTGTGGGTGGAATGGTGATCGTTTTCCCCTTGAAGATGTGCTAATGCCTCCAATACCTCATCACACCAATTTAGCCAGGACGTTTCATATGCAATCCCGCGCTTCAGCGTGAGATACATAAACTGCATACTCACATCGTTTTCAATATCAGAAAAATGCGCTGCTTCTATCTCTCGATGGTTAGCCAGTCTTTGACTGTGTATCTGCTGCCGGTTGTGTAGCTCTTGAGTCAATAGCTGCCGGGGCATTTTATGGCCAATCAGTACCTTCACCAGCAGATCTTCGCGGATTGGCGTGGGTTCTGTCGGCTCCGCATACCACTGGGTCAGCACTTGCCAGCCCGAGTCGGTAATGTGATAGAGCTTTTTGTCAGGTTTGCCTGCTTGGGCTTGGGTTTCAAAGCTGACCCAGCCTTGTTTTTCTATCTTGCTCAGCTCCCGGTACACTTGCTGCTGGGTCGCCTTCCAGTAGCAGCTCAGCTCTTCGTCAAAGTGCTTGCTGATATCGTATCCACTGCCCGGCTGTTTGGCGAGCAGAGCCAAAATGGTATGCGCTAAGGCCATTTAAATTCTAAATTGACATATCCAACATGTTGAGTATACTTTAATGAAGTTATATACAACAAGTTGAATATCAACTAATTGAGTATGGCCACCACGTCATCCCAGTCGGATTCGCCAGGTTCAGCTTTATCAGGTTCAGCTTTATCAGATTCAGCTTTGCGGCCTAGAGGCCGGTTTAATTTTACGGTCGGTTGGCGTAAGTGGATGCTGCTATTGCCGCTGGCTTTGCTGCCAGTAGTTTGGATAGTGAGAAATGGCGGTGAAACGGCTGAGGTGGTTGAGGCCCAGCAGGTGCTGCCGGTAGAAACGATGCGCTTGCAGGCCGAAGATAGCTACGCGGTAGAGCGAACGTATACCGGGGAGATTGTGGCGCGGCGCAGCAGCGAACTGGGATTTGAGCGGGCGGGGACGGTGATGGCGCTGTTGGCCGATGAAGGCGATGCGGTGGCGGCGGGTGAGCCACTAGCGAGGTTGGATATGCGTGATTTAGAGGCGCAGCGACAGCAGCTTGAGGCGCAAAAACGGCAGGTATCAGCGCAGCTACAGGAGCTGGAAACCGGACCGCGCCGGGAAGATATTGCGGCGGCACAGGCGGCAGTCAGTGACCTGGCTAATCAGCTTGAGCTGGCGCAGTTGCAGGCAAATCGGCGAGCTGAGCTGTATGCGCAGGGGGCAATTTCTAAAGAAGAATTAGATGAAAAGCAGTTTGGGGCGAATGCGATCGCTGACCGTCTCCAGCAAGCCCAAAGCCAGCTCGATGAACTGCGCAACGGCACCCGGCAGGAACAGGTGTCAGCGCAGGTGGCCGGGGTTGACCAAATTGACGCCCGTATTCGCGCCATTGATATTTCGCTCGACAAAAGCGTTTTAACTGCGCCCTTTAGCGGCAAAGTATCGTCGCGCGCGGTAGATGAGGGGACGGTGGTTGGCAGCGGTCAGCAGGTGATGACGCTGGTAGAAAATGGCACGGTAGAAGCGCGGGTGGGAGTGCCCGCCGAGGTGTCGCAAAAACTGGCAGTCGGCAGTCGGCAAACCGTGCAGGTAGGCGGACGAACTTACCCTGGGGTGGTGGCGGCGCTGCTGCCGGTTGTGGATGAAGCCAGTCAAACGGTGACGGTAGTTTTAGAGCTGTCGGATGATCCTGACATTACGATTGGGGCGATCGCACGGCTCCAAACCAATGAAAAACAAACCTCCGCAGGCTACTGGCTACCGAGTACGGCGCTGATTGCAGGCGATCGCGGTCTCTGGTCGGTCTATGTACTCTCTCCTGATGACTCGGAGGCGGATCGGGTGGCGCGGCGAGATATAGAGGTGCTGCATACCGAGGGCGATCGCTCCTTTGTGCGAGGACTGGTAGAAGGGGGCGATCGCATTATCACCAGCGGCACTCATCGCGTCGTTGCAGGTCAGCTAGTCACTCCCCGCGAGGAATAATCATGAATCTGTTCTATCGCAATCGCCAGCTTCTCTTTTTAACTCTGACGCTGATTGTCGTTTGGGGCGCTTCGTCCTTCTTTACGCTGCCTCGATTGGAAGATCCTGAAATTGTCCAGCGGGTATCGACTATAACCACGATATTTCCTGGCGCGAGTGCCGAGCGGGTCGAATCGCTGGTCACCGACAAAATTGAAGATGAATTTTCCGACGTTGAAGAAATAGATAATATCGAATCGAAATCTAGCCCGAATATTTCGGTAGTGAATATAGAGCTGAAAGATACGGTGGCGGATGTAGCCCCTGTGTGGGCCAAGATTCGCAGCAAGCTAGAAGATGTCACGCCAGCGCTTCCTCCCGGTGCGCTAGAACCCGAGTACGAAGATGCCGACGTGAAAGCAAATGCCCTGATTGTGGGCCTGAGATGGGATCTCGACTCGCCGGTAAATTCTGCGATTTTGCAGCGTTTGGCTGAGGACTTAAAAGACGAGCTAGAGTCGATTCCAGGCACTGATAAGGTTGAGCTGTTTGGTCTGGCGGAGGAAGAGATTCAGGTCAATATCGATCAGTTGGCAGCGGCTAGATTGGGACTCACCGCGCAAATGGTGGCGCAGCAGGTGCAGGCGAGCGATGCCAAGGTGTCGGCAGGTAAATTGCAAGGAACAACTGACGAGCTGTTGCTGGAGGTGAACAGTGCGCTGGAATCTTTAGAAAGAGTGCGCCAAATACCGATTCAGATAGGAGAGTCCGGACAGGTCAGCTTGCTGGGCGATATTGCCAGCGTCGACAAAGCGGTCAAAGAACCGGCGGATGAACTGGCGCTAATTGGGGGCAAGCCCGCCGTGGTGCTCTCTGCGCAAGTAGAATCCAGTTTTCGGGTGGATGCTTGGGCTGAAGATGCGCGAGCGGTGCTCTCGGCGTTTGAAGCTGGCCTCTCCGACGGGCTGAGTCTGACGGTAGTGCTCGATCAGAGTGAGTACGTGCAGCAGCGGCTAAATGGTGTCATTGGCAATTTGCTAATGAGTTCGATGCTGGTGATAGTGGTGTCGCTGTTTTTGCTGGGCTGGCGGTCGGCGCTAACCGTGGGGTTGTCCTTGCCGCTGGCGACGCTGATGGTGTTTGGCTGTATGAAGTCGCTGGGGATTCCGCTGCACCAAATGTCGGTGACCGGGCTGATTATTGCGCTGGGCCTGCTGATCGACAATGCCATTGTCGTGGTCGATGAGGTGCAGATTCGGCTGGGGGAGGGAATGCACCCATCAGTGGCAGTTGGCGAAACCGTGAAGCATTTGGTAGTGCCGCTGGTGGCTTCTACGCTGACGACGGTGCTGGCTTTTGTCCCTATTGCCACATCGCCCGGTGGGACAGGCGAGTTTATCGGCACGATTGGAACAACCGTAATTTTGGCTTTGCTCAGTTCTCTGGCGCTTTCTCTAACGGTAATTGCCGCGATTATCGGCCTAATTTACCGGCGTTGGCCCGCTCGTTCAGTCGCGTCAAGCTGGTGGGAAGGTGGCTTTGCCAACCGTTCGCTCAGTGCTTTTTACGCCCGCAGTCTGGGTGTGATGTTTCGCCGTCCCGTGATGGGTATCGGGATAGCGATGATTTTGCCAGTGGTCGGGTTTGTCCAGTTTGCGAGCCTACCGCAACAGTTTTTTCCGCCGACCAATCGCGACCAGTTTCAGATTGAGTTTGAGCTACCGGCGCAGAGTGCGATCGCCCTGACCCGGTCGCAAGTTCTCTCTGCCCGCGATCTGATTCAACAACACCCCGCAGTCTCAGATGTACATTGGTTTTTGGGCAAGAGCGCCCCTTCCTTTTTCTACAACGTAGTCGGTTCCAAAGAGAATGCTGCTGACTATGCTCAAGGGCTGGTACAGCTCAGCAACACAGAGAATTTGCGAGAGACGATCAGCACCTTACAGCAGCAGCTAGACGAAGCGTTTCCTGAAGCGCAAATCCTGGTTAGACAGTTAGAGCAAGGGCCCCCTTTTGATGCCCCTATTGAGCTGCGACTGTACGGCTCAGAGCTGTCGGAACTGCGATCGCTGGGCAATCAGCTCCGGGGCGAACTGGCGCAAATTCCGAGCGTCATCCACACAAGAGCAGGGCTAACCGAAGCGCAGCCCAAGCTAGCCTTGAATATAGATGAAGTAGCGGCGCGGCGAGCGGGGTTAGACAATGGCGCGATCGCCTTCCAACTCAACAGCACGCTACAAGGCACCGTCGGCGGCTCGCTGCGAGAGGACACTGAAGACATTCCAGTGCGGGTGCGAGTGGGAGATGATGTCAGGGGAGATTTGGGTGCGATCGCCTCTACCGATCTTCTCTCTTCTCAAAACGGCTCAACTACTGTCCCCCTTTCCGCCGTCGCCGACATTAGCTTGGCACCTGACATTGCTACCATTGCTCACTACGACGGCCAGCGCATTAATACAGTACAGGCTTTTCTCACAGCGGGAGCCTTACCCGACGAAGCCCTCACCCGCTTTCGACAGCGGTTAGAAGAGAGCAACTTCAAGCTACCTACCGGCTATCGCATTGAGTATGGCGGCGAAGCAGATGCGAGAGGGAGCGCGGTGGGCAATTTGCTCGCTTCGGTAGGCGTCCTGGTGATTTTGATGGCGGCGACGCTGGTGCTGTCGTTTAATTCATTTGCGATCGCCGGTCTCCTGGCAGTGGTTGCCGTCTGCGCAGTGGGGCTAGCAGCCATGGCCCTGTGGCTGTTCAACTCCATCTTTGGCTTTACTGCGATTTTAGGCACGCTGGGCCTGATCGGCCTCGCCATTAACGACTCAATCGTAGTCTTAGCCGCGCTCCGAGAAGATCCGCAGGCTCGACTAGGCGATGTAAAAGCGACCATCCACGTAGTTCGCAAAGCGACCCGGCATGTGATTGCAACAACCGTGACCACGATTATTGGCTTTGTGCCGCTGATGCTCGATACGACTGGCTTTTGGCCACCTTTGGCCATTGCGATCGCAGGCGGTCTCGGCGGCGCAACGCTGCTAGCTCTTTACTTCATCCCAGCGGCTTACATTTTAAGCTTCAGGCGAAACCCCAAAGCGACCCCAACCCTGAAAGCCCGAGCATAATCTCCCCCTCTCAAAAGGTCTCCCATGCTGAAATTCTACTACCATCCTCTATCTCCAATTGCTCGCCGGGTCTGGTGGGCGCTACTGGAAAAAGAGATTTCCTTCGATGCCGTCATTGTCGACCTGCGTGGCAAGCAATTTGAACCCGACTTTCTTGCAATCAGTCCGTTCCACCACGTCCCAGTTTTAGTCCACAACGACGTTCGCCTGATCGAATCATTGGCAATCCTCGACTATCTTGATCGCCAATTTCCGCAGAATTGTCTTTCGCCTACTGCGCCTGCCGCTTTAGCAAAAATGCGCATGGTGCAAATGGTCGTGACCAACGAGGTGATCACTCAGTTAGTGTCTGTTGTGAACGCTGAGAACCAGCCGCTACCGTCAGAAAAGAAAGATCATTTGGAGACCTGCTTTCGGTTTTTAGAGGAACAGTTGGGAGAAGGCGACTATTTCGGGAGCGATGGCGTAGCCTCTCCAGGGGAGAATCGCCTGAACTTGGCCGACATTGTAACTGGCTCGACTGTTCCCCTCTTCAGCCGATTAGGCATCTCCTTAGAGCCTTATGAAGCGCTCTCCCGCTGGCAGGCTCGCATCACAGAGCGCCCAAGCTGGCAGCAAACCAATCCCAGCGATGACGACTTTCAGCAGTGGAAACGATGGATACAGCTTCAGATCAAGCGACATCAGCGCAACCGCTCAAAAGCAGAGTGAGCTAAGCGCTGTGGTAGATACAATTGCAAGGAAAGCGCGTCTGAGAGTGAGCTATGTCAATGACAAACCGGCCTGATTCGGATTCTGGGGGGAGGGTTTGTGTGCGATCGCTCATCTCAGGCCGCGTTCAGGGCGTCGGCTATCGCTACAGCACCCAAAAAAAGGCAATGGCGTTAGGACTGGCTGGTTGGGTGCGCAATTTGCCAGATGGTCGAGTGGAGGCTGTGATGGAAGGCGATCGCGCCCAGGTAACCAGCCTGGTGGAATGGTTTCAGAGCGGGCCACCGAGTGCTGTTGTAGAGGCGGTTAGCACTGAGGAGCAGCCTGTTCAGAATTTTGAAGGGTTTGAGATTAGGTGATCGCAAGGATTGTAAAACAAAATGGCCGACCCAACGCTCAGTCACGATATCGACCAGCCTAGTCACCTGTGCTCAAACTTAACTGTCATCTTTTATCACTCGCTAGGTCTGATGGGTATGAATCGATCTGGTCATACGCTGCGGGCTCTATATCAGGAACTTTCTTCAGAAAACGCTCAAAGTCTTCTCGCTTGCCCTGCTTTGCTTCATTCTCTAAAAAATCTTCAGTCAGCATTGCTGACATTTTCTCAGCCGCCGCTACTACCAAAAACTGGTTAATTGAGATACCTTCAGCTTTCGCCAGCTCCTTAATTTTGGCGTGGAGTGATTCGGGCAGTCTGACGGTTAATGTGCTCATGGTAAGTTGCCTAGCGGATAGCATTAAGAAATTACGTTGGGCTTAGCGGGACGTGGTCAAGCCCAAGAGGAACACACCACCCGAAAGCCGACAGTTTGATCTTTGAAGTTTTGTTCATTGCTGAAACGAAAAGCTGATCGACAGTAGTTCGACTCGCTAAGCCATGAACCACCACGCTGTACTCGTTCAGAGGAGCAACCGCCCTCCGTCCATGCACTTCCGTCATCAGGTGCTCTGTTGTAGCTCTCGTGCCAATAGTCAGAGCACCATTCTAGAACATTGCCATGCATGTCATAAAGTCCAAAAGCGTTAGCATACGACAGATTACCTACGTCCATTGTCTGTCCCTGTGTACCGTTGTAGTTGGACAAGTTTGGAACTAAGTCGTCACCAAAATGAAACGGTGTATTTGTTCCCGCACGACAGGCATATTCCCATTCAGCTTCGCTAGGCAAGCGGTATTCTCGCTCTAATTTTGCTGAGAGGCGGTTGCAAAACTCCACCGCTTCATCCCAAGAAACACTATCTACCGGCAGGCTATTTCCTTCCCAAGTTGACGGGGTAGGGTACAGATCGCGTTCAACTTTAGGATAGTTGGCGACTGCTTTCCACTGAGCTTGAGTCACCTGGTATCTACCTATCAGAAACGGCTTAATCGAGACTTCGTGTTGAGGCTTCTCTATTTTGTTTCCTCGATCTAGGGATGAACCCATCAGATAGCTACCACCAGGAATCTTCATCAACTCAATTGCTGTGCCAGCAAGTAGTTTGTCGATATGCATCATTCCTTTTCCGCGCATCACATCAAAAACACTACTGTCTTGAACATCAAGAGATGCAATGTTGAAGCCTACAGTCTTACTATTATCACTGGTGAAATGTTTACCCAGCCAAACAGCGCCAATTCCACCTCCGGCGAACCCCAATATCTGAATCGCTCTACGACGGCTAATACCATTAGATGAAGAATTGGATGTTGCTCTTGCACCCGCTAGTGGGAGTGGCTGTACAGACGGCTCTGACTCAGATTCTTGTCTGTGAGGATACATTTCAACCCTAGAATTGGCAGATGTGTTTACCTTATCATTCTGTTCTAGTGGAGCATTTTGTTTTATTTTTGCTGACAAGACAGGTGCAGCTAAGCCCAGATTTTCAGAGGTTGATACATCAGATATGGCTGCGCGTGGAGCGGTGGGCGAGGCTATTAACTGAGTTGAATCTGTTTTGCGTAGGAGACGTTCAATCCCGTCTATGGCATCCGAATCCGCAGGCGAAACAGCTAAAATACGAATCCAGAGCTATTTAGCTGCTTTCAGGTCTTCCTGTAGCTCAGCCTTGAGAGCGTCGTTTTTAAGGGCTCTGACATCGGCTAGCGTGGCTTGTTTAGGTAGCAAAATCAGATGGTTCTTAGAAGTTGGCTCAATGACACTGTAGGGCGTTTGAGGAACATGTTTGTAGTAGTTAGTAATCTGAGGAACATCGTGCAGCAAGCGCTGATACAGACGTTCTACAGTGGCGCAATTGCCCTCACCTTGAATTCTGAGACTCTCTATTAGAGCGTGCGTGAATGCTCCTTGCTTAAGCTCTTGAATTTCGTAAGATGATTCTTCGGGGCTACACGAAAATAAGGTAATGACGCCCTGCTGTTTTTCTTGACCAATCCCAATACCGCTACGGCTTCCTTCAAAACTGCGACAGGCGTCGATTAGAAGAATGATATTATCTGCACCGCTGCGTCGTAAGCGATCGCTGATCCAGTACATAGGGATAGCTGTGTTTTCAAGATCACTACGGTCACCGTCTATAGGCATCAAATAGTCACATTGGTTATGACGAATCCCATGCCCTGCAAAGAAGAACCAAAGATTATCCCCATCACCCAGAAAAGGCTCCTCAAATCGCTTGTTGAAGAAGCGTCTCAGGGCCGTGTAAGTTGGTGTAGAGTCGAGAGGCGAACCATGATCTTGCTTGATAGGGCCGCTCACATCTGTAAAGTGATATCCCTCCTGAAAATTCAGCTCCGCACCGAGTAATTGACGCATAGCAGTAGCATCCTGCATAGCGTAATTCAGCTTTTGCAGGTAACGATAGCCATTGATACCGATGGTGATGGCCCTATTCTTGGTCATAATTGAGTGAAACTAGGTAGAAACGCTTCAATTTTGACGGGACGATGGGGAAAGGTCAAGCGATCAGCAAAACTATTCGGATAGCTTCATATGGCCTTGCAAGCTCGTACTGCTGTTGATGTCTATGCTTGGGTAAGTGCCGTCACCGTGAAAAGTCGGCAGCTCTACCGTGCGAGGCGAAGCCGCGTTTTGCTCTTCTTCTATCAAACATACCAGCGCGTCCTGAATCATCTGAGTCAGCGTTCTTCGGGTGGCGATCGCGTGTTGTTTCGCCATACGAAGCAATTTACCATCTAACTCAATCGTTATTTTCATGTTGAAATATCAGTATGTCCGAGTAGGTGCTTGTTAGGACTGTTCGGGCGATCGCACAAACTTCAAGGTAATACCGCCCTTATTCCCCAGCTTGCCGCCGTTCCCAACCAGGCTGATCTGACCTTCCGCGTTGATTTCTACAGAAAGCTCCACCTCATTAAGCTGCAACCCTGTACGGCTACTGGCCTGGTCAAACAGCTCATTGACGACGGTGAGCATTCCCTGCATTTGGGCCTTCAGCGCTCTGGCATCGAGCGGGACGCGCTTGCGCTGAGCGATGGTTTGAGCCGCTTCAAAGACTCGTCGAGTGGGGCCAAAGCCGCCGCCCGTATCGCCGCCCGACCGGCGACCTTCAATTTCAACGGTTTCTTCGACGACTTCGGCTTCTGTCACGACCCAGAGCGTGTTGTCATCGGTCATTTCGTTTGTCATAGTGAACTCCTCACAGAACAATCAGGTTAAGGCCGCGCCTCCTCTGCGTAATTGCCAAGATTCCCTGTCAAAAATAGTTGACGCTGGGAAAACAAGGCTGATACGCTGGCTGTTATAGCTGTTGCACACCGGTGATAGCTACCCACCCAAAAATTTAGCAGTCGCTGCCGATGATTGTTTGCACCAACCACCGACAGCTCGCCCCCTCGCTGACGCAAGCAGCAAGGCGGTTGTGGTTCATCATGCCATAGCCACCCTGACTCTTGGCAAGTTGGGGTGGCTAAATTTTGGGTTTTCTTCCATCCATCCCCCGAAGAGACCCGTATGAAACCCACAACTTATCTCGCTAGCGATCTGCCCAATACCAGGCAGGGCGAACTTTTTGCGCTGCTAACCTCAACGCCGATCAGCCCGCCGCCCGGTTCTGGAGGCCACCCGCAGCGAGAAGACCTGCGCCACATTTTGCTGGGTAGCCCCGGCACGATTCGGCAGGTCATCCATCAGCTACACCTTTTAAACTACGCCGAACCGGTGCTGTGGAGCCCAATTGTGGCGGTCGGTGAGCGGCTGGTCATCACGCCGGAGCAGGGGGAAGCGATGAGCTTGTTGCGACGGAGTTTGTAAGCGTACACTGCAAAACCAAACAGTCGTAAGCAAAGTTAGCGAAGCAACTTGAAAGCCGATCTGCGTTTTCTAGCACTTCCTCGTCGCTAAGCGCATAGCTGTAATCGTTTAGGATGACTTGACGAAAACTTAGCAGTTGCTGTAAGTCACTGAGCGTATGAATACGAAGAATAGTCGGTCGGTTTTCAGTAGATTTAGTCATTGCCAACAGGTTTCGGTGCTCCTGAGAGCCTTCCAAGGTAGCAGCGTCAATATGTTTTGCGATCGCTGTCAAAATTCGCTCTAGCTCTGCACAAGCAGTTTGTAAGTTCATCGCAATACCGCCTACTATGCCTCTGTAAGCGCTAGAGTCCTTTCCTATAGTCTCTAGCGCTGCCATGAACTGGGTATTTGTCTGAACGGCTTGTTCAATCTCATCTAGGTCAGTCTTAATTTGACTGAAAAACACATCGTGGTGACTCATAGTTCCGTACAATCTTTCTGACATACAGTTAATCTCAAGAACAACCAGTGAATGATTTGTCTGTAGCTATGCAACAATCCGCTAACTTATTCAAGACAGCACAGACCGGCGTGATAGCAGGCACTACGCGGCGACGGGCTTTATGTTCTGATAGTCAGATTCGTCAATTTGGCTTAGCTCCCAATTATTTTGCAGATTCAGCCAAAACTGAGGACTTGCCCCGATTGCGCGTGATAGCTTCATCGCCATTGATGCGCTGATACCTCGTTTCCCACGGCAAATTTCATTAACAGTTTTCGGCAACACGCCGATATGCTTAGCCAGATCTGTCTGAGAAAGGTTCAGTTCTGCTAACTCGTCTTTCAGAACTTCGCCTGGATGTATGGGTGTTACGTGAAAGTTATCCATCTTTGTCTCCCGCTAGGCTAGTCATGGTAATCGACAATTTCAACTTCATCGGCGTGATTTTCTTCCCATCGAAAACAGATTCGATATTGATCGTTTACTCGAATGCTATGTTGGCCCAATCTATCCCCCTTCAAAGATTCAAGTCGGTTACCCCGTAGCTCCCGTAAATCTTGCAGTGAAGTTGCCGCACTAAGTCGAGCAAGTTTTATCTGGGCCTTGTGATGTAGCTCTTGAGGCAAAAGCTTTAGTGCAACTTTGGTCACCTTGCCATAGTTAATGTCTTCGGTCGCCTTGTTGAGAAAGCTTCGTATTCCCATTTAGCCACTATACCGCCTAGTGGGTTTGGATGTCGAAAAAGCAAGGAGTAGAGGGCAAAAGAGCAGAGGGTTACGGAAGAGGCCACGAGGCGGCGCAGACAACACGAAAACCAACGACATCGGGCCAGTAGTCGCTCGCGTACCTGCCGCGATTGGTTGAGCGGCAGTAGTTCGGGAAGTTGAGCCAGGAACCGCCTCGCAGCAGCCTTGCAGCGTTTTCGTCACTAGATAACCAGGCGCTACCATCAGTCGGTGCGCTAGCGTAATTTTCATGCCAGTGATCTAGGCACCACTCCCATACATTGCCATGCATATCGTATAAGCCAAAGGCATTTGCCGGAAAGCTGCCTACATCCGTTGTCTGCTCTCGATACTCACCTTTTTGGCCATCGTCGTAGATATAGTTCGCATCATAGTTGGCTACGTTCGAGCTTAAAGTTTCGCCAAAATGAAAGGGCGTCGTCGTCCCGGCGCGGCAGGCATATTCCCATTCTGCTTCGCTGGGCAAACGGTACTTTCGGCTTGTGTGCTTGGACAGCCGCTGGCAAAATTCGACTGCATTATCCCAGGAAACCTGCTCCACTGGACGACTGTCGCCTTTAAAGTTTGAAGGGTCGGTCTTCAAGTCACGTTTAACTTTTGGCAAGGTGGCGATCGCTCTCCACTGAGCCTGAGTCACCGAATACTTACCCATCAGAAATGGCCTCACGGTGACTAAATGTTGCGGTCTTTCAGAATCGTACCCTTGGCCATCGGCTGACCCCATCTTGAAGGTGCCGCCAGGGATTGCAACCATCTCCAGTTCAACGCCCTGCCCTAACGCTTCCCGGCGATATTCTGCCTGCCGCGTTTCTTTTTTGGCAATAGCGCCCTTTCTATCAACCGTCACCACTTCAAAGCTGAAGGTAGGCACCTGCGGTTCAGGCTTCGCCTCAGAGACTGGCGCGTCGATTCTACGGCTACCAGCAGTTACAGGCGGTGAGGATGCGCTGGTGGTTTGTCGAGCTTGCTGCTTAACTGCAATTCGGCCTATTGCTGCGATCGCCCCTCCATCCGCCGGAGAAGCCGCCAACACCCGCACCCAAAGCTGCTGCGCAAACTCCAAGTCATCATTCAGCTCAGCCGCCTGCGCATCGTGCTTCAGCATCAGCACATCCTGCAATCTCGTCGCCTGCTGCGGCAGCAAAATCAAATGATTTTTAGAAATCGGCTCGACCGAGGTGCGCGGCATCTGCGGCGGCTTGCCATAGCGCTCGTTCAAAGCAGGCACCTGAGCACACAAGTACTGATCCAACCGTTCAACGGTGGCGCAGTTGTTAGCGCCCTGCAACCGCAGCCCTTCTAGCAGCGCATAGGTAAATGAGCCATGCTGCAAATCTTCGATTTCGTAAGACGACTTGTGCGGGCTACAAGAATAGATGGTCACTAAGCCTCGCTGCGCTTCTACCCCAAAGCCCTGGCCTTTTCTTTTGCCGCGATCGCGACAAGCATCCACCAGCAACACCGTATTATCCGCCCCACAGTTGCGCAGCGAGTCGGCAATATCGCTCATCCGCAGCGCCGTCCCCTCAATATCACCAGGGTCTACATCAATCGGCAGCAGATAATCGTGATCCTCATAAATTTCGCCGTGACCCGCAAAGAAGAACCAAAAGTTATCGCCCACTCTCAGAGAAGTCGATTGGAACCATTCACGGAAAAAGCGTTTGAGATTGGCATAAGTGGGGAGCGATCGCATCTCTCCTTTAGGCGTCTCAATCGGCGGCGAGTCATCGGAAAAGTAGTAAACCTGCTCGAACTTGGCCTCATTCAGGAAAAAGTCACGAACTGACGAAGCATCCTGCACAGCGAATTTCAGCGGCTGCAAATTGTAGTAGTGGTTGATGCCAATGCAAATAGCCCAGTTTCTGCTCATAAAGCCGCGATTTCAGGAGGCCCGTCTAGTGTAAACCATGCCACTAACGTAGGTCAGGACTTCAGCACCTTTAACATCGCCATTAGCGGACTTTCGTCGACAAAACGCTCGAACACTTCTGCCAATATCATCGTTGCATCGTCCTGCCTTTACTCAGCTACCGACTACATCATTCAACCGCTAGCAAGCGACACGATGGCTTTAACCAGCCCAATCGAAGCTGAGCTGACGATAGGGTTGAGGGCTCGTGAGATTAGAGAGCGTAATGCCCAGCAACCGCACTGGTCGATCAGGCTCTATGTGAGTAGCCAGAAGTCCCTGGGCCAACTGCGCGATCTCTGCCACCGTTTGCAGCGGGGTTTCTAGCGTCCGGCTGCGGGTAACGACATCATAGTTGTCGTATTTTATTTTGAGAGTCAGCCTGTAGCCACTACGTTTGTTTTTGACCAGTCGCTGATGAACTTCTTCTGCAATTTTGAGCAGGGCAGCATCCATAGTCTGTTGCTGCCGCAAATCTTCAAAGAAACTTCTCTCGGCCCCAATCGACTTACGAATGCGATTAGGATTGACCGGGCGATTGTCTTCCGCTCTGACTACCTGGTAGTAGTAACTGCCTGCTTTGCCGAAAGCCGCGACCAATTGATCTTTTTCCCAGCGTTTAAGATCGGCCCCTGTCTCAATTCCTAAAGCCTTCATTTTGGCCGCAGTCGCAGGGCCAACGCCATAAAAGTTTGCTATGGGTAGCTGCGCTAAAAACGCTTCTGCTTGCTCAGGGGCGATCAGAGAAAGGCCATCTGGCTTATCTAAATCGGAGGCAATTTTTGCTAAAAACTTATTAATAGAGACACCGGCTGAAGCGGTCAAACCCAAATCAGCATGGATGCGCTGCTTGATTTGCTGAGCGACCCGAACCGCCGACCCCAACCCAGGCTTATCGACTGTTACATCCAAATAAGCCTCATCTAAAGAGAGCGGCTCCACCAGTTCGGTATAGTCCAAAAAAATCTTTCTGAGTTGGGCAGAAACCTCGCGATACACTTCAAAACGAGGCGGAACAAAAATCAGATCTATGCAGCGAGCAGCGGCACTCCGGGCAGGCATGGCCGAGTGAATGCCATACCGACGAGCCTCATAGCTAGCTGCAATTACCGCGCCCCTTTTCTCGGGTCTGCCGCCGACGGCGACTGGCTTGCCGCGCAGCGCAGGATTGTCTCTTTGCTCTACTGACGCATAAAAAGCGTCCATATCGACATGGATAATTTTACGATGGGCCTGCGCGATCGCCTTTGACATATGCAAGATATCAAAACACGATATTAGAAATCGTATCGGGTTCTATTGATCCCTATCAGTATATAGCGTTACCCGGATGCCAATGCTATAAAGCTGAGCGCTGCCAAAACTCACAAATCCAACTAGAGGCAGATAAAATATCCCTTCATTCTGTCTTTTTATGGAAGCGTTGTCCACAGATTTATTCGCCTTCCAGCCAACAAATTCACAGTGAAACATGGATTCTTCTTCAGCTTCAGCCACTGATAGCCCGACCAAGGCAGACCCCGCCCCGGACTTGCCTGCAACTATTCAACGCTACTTTGATGCGCTCAATGGAGGGGCATTCGAGCAGACAGCCGCCCTCTTTGCAGAGCAAGGGCAGATGGTGCCGCCTTTTGAGCAGCCGATTGTGGGGCGAGTTGCGATCGCCCAATACCTCCGCAGCGAAGCCAGTGACATGAGCGTGACTCCTATAGAGTGCGAGCCTATAGCAGCAGACCCGGCAGACAAAGAAGCCATCGATCCTGATACACTTCAGCGCTTTTTGGTCAGAGGCAAAGTTAAAACACCCTTGCTGGGCGTAAACGTAGCATGGCAGTTTCACCTAAACACTGCTAGCGAAATCATCAAAATACGGATCAAGCTATTGGCGACTTTACAAGAGCTGATCAAATTTAATCGCTGAAAAGAATGCAGGCAGGTACATAGTAAGATTGGATCGCTCATACGTAAGAAATTCAGTCAAAACTTCTTCTCTCTTTCGAACGTGGAAATTGTCTTTACATTTCTCTATTTTGCGAATAGAACGAGAAAACAATTTATGAATTCTACGCCTACACTCTCAAAAAATACAGACTATAACGACAATGTATTCGACCAGTAAAAGGCGCTTAGCGCTGATGATAAGCTAGCTAAGCTAGCCGCCCTTTGGTATATCCACCAAGGACTAGGGGAGAACACTATCGAGAGCCTTGATGACAACAAAGAGTCGGATAGCTCATTAGAGCTGTACAACAAGATAAAAACAAAGTTTGAAGAAGAACAGCTTCAGTTCATGCGAGATATTCTCTCCGACACTAGCGATGACTTGACTGACGCCTACAGCAAGTTAAAACGAATCTTTAATTACTTAACGAGACTGATGAGAGCAATTAAATTCAGTTCACAAAAGCGATAAGGCTGTGCCTTTTCAAGAAGACACGGCAGAAAAATTCTGAGATTGCGATCGCCCTACCCCTCATCAGTAACTGTCCACTGCCCAATTGCGAGCCGTTCACCCGCAGTGATATGTTCTTACCCGTCCCTTTGCTCAGGCGTGTAGCCTCCTATACACTTGCAGAGTGACATGTGCGTTCATAAAGGTTGCTGGAATTGATGTTTTCGCTACTCTCCTTGCTTTCGCTGGCTAATGTCCTCACCGCTACGATCCCGACCCAAGCGGCTCTCCCCCGACTTGAACAGGCAGAAAGCGCACCTTACATCGCCCAGAGCGCAGGAGATATCATCACCATTCCGCAGTCGGTGCGCCCGCTGCCCGGTGGACTTGACAACGTGCCTGTCTTCAACAGCAATAGCCCCGAGATTATTCAGTCGGACGGCATTTTGCTGTCTACCTTTCCTGCTGGCGGCAAAAGCGATCCGAGCGCACATCTCGACTACGCCTTCAATGGCCGCTTCGACGTTTTTTCTCATCACGTCGCGCGCGGCCAGGACGATGCCGACACCCGCACCGTCTACGAAGCCATTTTGGTGCACAATCCAGGCAGTCGCCCTGTCACTCTCTCGATTCGCGAAGGCGCATCCTATATCAGTCAAGAATCACCCTGGAAGCAAATTGCCTCAGGCAGCTCCAACCTTTACAGCAATAGCTTCTCCGGCCCCGGTAGCCGGGTGATGAACGATATTTTGCGCGATCGTCGCCAATCTCCTTTTCCCAGCCAAGTCACCATCCCCGCTGGCGAAAGCCACCTGCTGCTAAACGCCCCTATTCCCCTGCGCCGCCTCAGCGTTGCTACCGACGGGAGCCTCCCTCCCGGCAGCGAAATTCTGCCGCCACCCGTCAGTGCCAGCTCCGGCGAAGGCCCCCGGCTAAACGGTCGCTCTACCCTGATCAGGCTAAACAGCAGCGGCCCGGTCTACGTTGCTAGCCTCGCCATGCATGCCCCCCAAACCAACGGCAGCGAGCGCGTTCCCAACCTCAACGAGTGGAAACAGTTGCTGTTGAGAGGTCGCCTAGCCAGTCCGCGTGACGGTGCCCCTAGCAGGCCAGGTAGTCGAGAGAGTACCTTTCGATATGGCCGTGTCTCTGGCGTTGCCACCGGGTCGCAGTGGCGAGCTACCCTGACTGATAGCAACAGCGCTCAGCTTGCCATTCCCAGCCCCGGCGAACGGTTTTCCTACGCCCTCAGTACCCTAGAGCGCAATACCTTCGGCACTGGCCAGGTACAGAGCGCCCCGGTGGTCGCTCGCTACAGCGATACGGCCTACCGCGCCAACGGCAACTACGGTATTGAATACAACCTCAACCTACCTCTGGCCAACCGCACGGACAGCCCCAAAAAGGTGGCACTTTCGGTACAAACACCACTACAAAACGACAGCCTCCGCAATGCCCTTCAGTTCAATACCTCGCCAGAATCTCGCGTCTTTTTTCGAGGCACGGTTCTATTCGTTTATAAAGAAGACAACGGCAGATCTCGCGCGGCTTACACTTATTTGGTGCAGAACCGGGGTCAGCAGGGCCAGCCACTAATCGAACTCACGCTTGCCCCCGGCGAACAGCGCGATGTGAACGTTCAGTTTCTCTACCCGCCCGATGCCACCCCGCCGCAGGTGCTCACCATCAGTACTCAAGAATAAACCACAGGTAGATGCTAGTCATTCATCTGAATGTTACACCTAAAGTCTGTTGAATCTATTGAGTGTGATTATGAGCGACTATACCCCCGTGAGCTGCGAGCTGTATGACAAATTGGAGGCGATCGCCACCCTCCATCGCACCAGCCAAATCGCCTACCGCACCGAAGCCGGTGAAAAAGTACAGGTAGAAAGCAAGATTGTCGATGTTTATGCCAAAGACGGCGCAGACTACTGCAAACTAGCCAATGACGCCATCATCCGCCTCGACAAGCTAGAGGCCATAGAAGCAGGCGGCGAGAAAGTGCTGCAGGCGATCGCGCTCAACTCTCACGCGGCCAAATCGGGAAACACTTCTCGAACGGCGGGGTGAACCAGCTGATGGTTGTGCACATTCAAACCGGCAGCAAGCCCCTGACTCAGGGCAGAACTGCCCTTGAGCGCGGTCATGCCCGCTTCAGCAAGCTGCAAAACGTAAGGTAGGGTACTGTTGTTGAGCGCTTGCGTGGCCGTCCAGGGAACGGCTCCCGGCATGTTTGGCACGCCGTAATGAACAACGCCCGACTCGGTATACACGGGTTCACTGTGAGAAGTGACCCGCAGCGTCTCAATGCAGCCGCCCTGGTCAACTGCCACATCGACAATCACCGATCCAGGACGCATTTGCTCGACCAGGCTCCGATTTACCAGCGTAGGCGCTTTTCGCCCTGGTACCAGCACCGCTCCAATTACCAGATCCGCGTCGGTTACTGCCGCCGCAATATTCGCACCGTTGCTGTACAGCAGCGTCACCCGCGAGCCAAATAGCGTCTCCAGATATGCCAGCCGCTCCAGTCTGATATCGATCATCGTTACCTGCGCGCCCAGGCCCACTGCCATTTTTGCCGCTTCAGTACCGACGACGCCACCGCCCAAAATCGCGACCTTACCTGCCGAAACTCCGGGCACACCGCCGAGCAGTACGCCGCGCCCGCCCTGCTGTTTTTCTAAAAACCGGGCTCCGAACTGTACCGAAAGCCGACCGGCAATCACGCTCATCGGCATCAGCAGGGGCAATGTCCCATCTTTTTCGACACTTTCGTAGGCGATCGCACTCACCCCACTCGCCATCAGCTTCTCAGTCAGCTCCCGTCCTGCTGCCAGGTGCAAATAGGTGAACAAAAGCTGCTCCGAGCGCATATAGCCGTATTCTGCGCTCAGAGGCTCTTTCACCTTTACGACCATCGCCTGCTGCCAGGCGGTCGCCGCATCCGGGACAATCTTAGCCCCCGCCTGGATATAGTCATCATCGCTAAAGCCAGCCCCGACACCCGCTTGGGTTTCGACCGCGACCTGATGATTGCGATCGCACAGCTCCCTCACGCTGGCAGGACTCAGGCCCACCCGAAATTCCTGATCTTTTACTTCCTTAGGGATACCAATATCCATAAAACTAATTTCCTGGGCCAACTCACAGCTAAAGCAATCCTATTCTAGAGTGGTTCGCAAGTGAACGCTGTAGCTTTAAGGCCATCTTCCAGGCGAACTTTTCACCCGCTGAAACAGCCTAAACAAGCCAAAAATCCCCTCCTGGCAATTGACCAAGAGGGGATTCAATAAACTATGTAGCAGAACGGTGTAGCAGAGCGGTACAGAGCCGGCAAGTCCGTTAGCTATTCAGCAGTAGCGGCAAATTAGCCGTCAGCAAATAGGCAAAAGCCGCGCCGCCAATTCCGCCAATCAAGAAGCTCCCAGCAAACTCGCTCCAGCCTTCATCGGTACTAAGCCCTTCAGGCGGCTGGTAAGGCAGAGTATTGCGAGAGATTTCTGGGCTGACATTTGCACCGCTATACAGCGAGAGGCAAACCGTCAAAATGAGTACCAGACCTACCGCCGCGATCAGACCAGCGATCGCGGGCACATCGGAGTCTCTCAGCGGGCCAAGCAGTGCGAACGGGCCGTACAGCAAGTAACCGTGAGCCATTCCCACTTCCAGACCGCGACGCTGAGGCGACAGGCCCTGACGGTAGGCAGGCAAATTACTGAGAAAGGCTTGTGACAAACCTGAGGAATTTAGCGGGGTCTCCAAATTGCCAATTTGAGGATCGCCTGCATAGGGTTTAATGAATTCTGATGATGTTGGCATATCTATACAATAAGTTCTCCAAACTTACTCAACACAGTAGCCCGGCGAACCGGGCAAAATTGCTAACGTAACCTACCCCAAACCGACCTACGGATGCAGCAGCAAGTCAGGGAAAAAACGATTAAATTCAATGATGATACCGGCTGTAATAATGAGCCAAACAGTGGCAATTACAGGAGCCGTTGAAAGATACTTCAACAGATTACTGCTCATAAATACTCCTCCTATGGAGCCTTATACAACAAGAGAGACTATCTGCTAGTCCCTTACGAACTAGCGGGGTGAGATTGTAATCTCATCATCTTTAGCAAACATTTCACCTGAGACAATCTCCTTGAAGGCAAGCAGAGGCCAAGCAGCCGCGCCCAGAGAACACTTAATCGCCAGCGGCACGTCGATGATAATTTCGTTCTCTTCAGGCGACTTGGTATCGCGCACGGCGATCACATAGGAGCGGCCCGCCCAGCCGATCCAACCAGCGATGAGCAGGAACAAAATACTGGGAATCAAAAATTCGCCAGCATGAGCCAAATCACCGTCTACAACTAGGTGGGGCAGTCCTTCGGGGCCACACAGCAGGCTGGTTTTGCCGTAGAACTCAAACCGAGCCTTGTCGGACTCGCTATCTGCCGCCGCCGCCCGCTTTTGAAAAGCAGGTGACTCGGCGCAGGGCACTAAACCAGATACATCATCACCCGTAAGACCCGCAGTCGCCGGAGAGGCGAATCCGAAGGAAAGGCAAAGCACTAAAGCCAGGGCAAACAACCGTCTCATAAATTAGTTTCCTCTCATGATTAAAGACGTAGGCAAACCCATATTTTGATTAATTTTTGCAAGCAAAAGTCTACAGGCATAACCTAGCTTTCAGGTCATCATACTCCTCGTTTGGAAACCACGTAAAGAAAGCAAGGGTAAGGCTTTACATCCTGACATACTTGCAAAAGCAAGCCGTCGAACGGAACAATCTACAGAACGGAGGCTAAAAAGCGAACTTTTGGGATTTTTAGTTAATCTATCTTCATCAACTCTCTCAAATTCCCTCTAATGAACAAGCCAGCGACTGTTTTAGCCATAGAGACCAGTTGTGATGAGACTGCCGTTGCCGTGGTGCGAGGGCGAGAGGTGCTCAGCAGCATAGTCGCTTCTCAAGTTGAAATTCACGGGCGCTATGGTGGGGTGGTGCCTGAGGTGGCCTCGCGTGAGCATGTGGTCGCTATTGGCCAAATGCTATCCCAAGCCTTTTGCCAACCCGAGGGAAAAGCTGACCTGACCTGGGCAGAAATCGATGCGGTGGCCACGACCTGTGCGCCGGGGCTGGTCGGGGCGCTCATGGTGGGTATTACCGCCGCTAAAACGCTGGCGATGGTTCATAACAAGCCCTTCTTAGGGATTCACCATCTAGAGGGTCATATTTACGCCTCTTACCTCAGCGACCCTGGGCTGGAGCCTCCTTTTTTATGTTTGCTGGTTTCTGGTGGACACACCAGCTTCGTACAGGTCAAAAGTGCAGGAGAGTATGTCATTTTGGGTAAAACTCGGGACGATGCGGCGGGTGAAGCCTTTGACAAGGTGGCCAGACTGCTAAATTTGGGCTATCCGGGCGGGCCAATTATCGACCGGCTCGCGCAAGCGGGCAACCCTAAGGCGTTTGCGCTGCCAGAGGGCAAAATTTCCCTGCCGGAAGGTGGCTTTCATCCTTACGATGCCAGCTTTAGCGGCCTCAAAACAGCCGTGCTAAGACTGATAGAAAAGCTGCGGGGTGAAGGCGGTGAACTGCCGGTCGCTGATATTGCCGCAAGCTTTCAGCAGGCGGTGGTGAAAGCGCTGGTGAAGCGGGCGATCGCCTGTGCCCTTGACCACGACCTGAAAACAATTGTGGTCGGTGGCGGGGTAGCAGCGAATAGCGGGCTCCGCCAGCAACTGACCTCAGCTACAACCGCTCACGGGCTGAAGGTAATCTTCCCACCGATGAAATACTGCACGGACAATGCCGCGATGATTGCCTGCGCGGCGGTGGATCACTTTGAAAAAGGAGAGCGATCGCCCCTCACGCTC
>JBBQAC010000151.1:0-10951 GCA_038315915.1 Phormidesmidales cyanobacterium | reverse complement strand
AGCATACCCGCCATCAGCAACTGCTGAAATGACGCGAGTAGCTCCATGTCCAAGTGGGCCAGCAAAAAGAGGCCGGAAACAAGCAGCAATACCGCGTAAACCTTATCAGAATCTCGCTCATAGCCCGGTCTGAACTTTTCTAAAAAGAACAGTGCCAGCGCACCGAGAATCAAAATAATGCCAATTAGCAGGGGGACGGGGGTACCGAAATTCACAACCGAGTCCTCTTAAGTGACAGCAGCTCGCCGTCCTTTACAACAGTTCATTAGCCAGCGCACAAAACGCACGACCAGCTGCACACTAGCAGAGCAGTCCGAGCAGCGTCTATAGCTCAGCCTTTATTCTAACCTTGACAGGGTGAGACTGTTCAGGTACAGAAAATTCATACCTAATGAGATATTCCGACCAGCACAGACACCCATACAAAAACTGGGAGCGCATGATATCTGCTCTCCCAGCAATAAGTTTTAGCTAAAAGGCTGATGGCTTGGCCTTAGTTACGCGTTATCTGATCGCGCTGGCTGATGAAGATAAGCGCAATCGTGGCAGGCACGACCAGGATCAAAAGACCTGCTAGCAGGCTGAGCATAAAGTTGACTAGAGAGGGTGTCATAGGTATAGACCTTGGCTTAGGCGCAAGAGAGGACAGGAAATTCAGAGCGGCAAACAGTCTTTAGTTACTTCCCATAGTATCGACAATTGCCTCCCTTGAAAAGGTAACAACGGACTAAGCTAGTAGAAGGATCGCTCCTTAAGCGGACTCATCTATAGACCGCGCTCAGCCGATTTATAACGAAGTCAATTTATCGAAACCTTATGTCTAACGCTGCGATCGCCGCCTGGATTCTCGGCCCGCTCCTGAGCATTTACACGCTGCTATTCCTTTTCCGCATCATTTTGACCTGGTACCCCGACGCCGATCTCAACAAGTTTCCATTTGCGATCGCCGCTTGGCCCACAGAACCTTTCCTGATTCCCATGCGCAAGCTGGTGCCGCCGATTGGCGGAGTGGATATTTCGCCTGTGATTTGGGTGGGAATCGTCAGCTTTTTGCGAGAGATTCTGGTCGGTCAGCAGGGGCTCTTGCACATGATGGGCTAGCTAAAGCAGCGTACCCGATTCTGCCGGACTGGATAGAGCAATGCGGACAAACGACAGGGCCAGGATAATCAAGAACAGCACCAGCCCAATCGTACAGGCGTAGCTCATATCCAGGTCTTTGAAGGCCGATTCATACACGTAATACACCACCGTCTTAGAAGCATTACGCGGGCCGCCCTGGGTCATGATGAATACTTCCTCGAAGACCTTTGTGGCAGCGATCGCGCTAATCACCGCCACCAGAAAAATGTAGGGCTTCATCAGCGGCAGGGTAATATCCCAGTGCTTACGCCAGCCGTCCGAACCATCAATGGCAGCGGCCTCGTACAGGTCAGCAGGTAGCCCCTGCAACCCCGCCAGATAAATCACCATGTAATAGCCCAGCCCCTTCCATACGGTGACCGCCATCACACTAAACAGCACCCAATTAGGGCTTGTTAGCCAGGGAATGCTGATACTGCGGTTCGCAAGACCAGAGAAAACCTGATTGAGCAGGCCATTTTCTGCGTAGAGCCAGCGCCAGGCAATGCCCGCCACCACCATCGAAACGACGACCGGCGTGTAGTAGGCCACCCGAAACCAGTTCATACCTCGGAGCTGTTGGTTGACCAGGATGGCGAGGAGAAGAGGGGCGATCGCCAGCACCGGCACCACGCAAACCAAATACACCACCGTGTTGTTCAGCGTTTTCCAAAAGGTCTGATCGCGCATCAGCCGCTGAAAATTATCCAGCCCCACCCACTCCGGCGGCTGCGTAACATCGTAGCCATATTCCATAAAGCTCAGCCGAAACGCCTGAAGCGCAGGCCAAAATACCACCAGCACCAGCACGACCAGCGCGGGTGCCAAAAATAAATAGGGCGTCAGTGAAGATTTAAAGCGAGTAGCCATAAAAGAGAAATATCTGAGCTGAACACAGGCTAAGGGCTTGTAAATTAATAAGCTCATGACTCCGAAAGTCCGTAGCTGCTAAGCCTGACGGACTATAAGGCCAAACCATGAGGTTAATTTTTTACAGCTCCTAACTAGGTACTCTGAGCGCCACCGTCGCTAGCTACACGAACTCATGGAAGTCTTCCCCTAGGAACAGTGCCCTCTCTGCACTGCGCCGCCGAGTCAGCCCCGATAGCACCTTTCCGCCCGCTCGATTCCAGCGAGGAAACTGATCGGCTACGACGCGCAGATCCTGACGCTGGTTCAGCAGTTGCAAAAGCGTAGAGCTGCGAAACGCTCCCGAACCCACATTGTAGGTAAACGACACCAGCGACGAAAACTGATTGTCGTTGATAGGTACCGCTATCACCTCGTTAATCGCCTGCTCAAACCGGGTCAAATCCTGTTGCAAAAACTTTTCGGCCTCAGCTTCAGAAATCTGCATCCCGGGCTTCACTCCCCGGGTGGTGCCATAGCCAATTGTCCAAATCCCAACCGCGTCGCGATAGGCATGTAGCCGTAAGCCCTCAAAAGCTTTAATCAATGAAAGCCCATTGACGTTGATGCGCTTAGGGCCGCTCACAGGCACAGGTTCTTTAGGCGTAGCGGGTATGGCCGCTGGCTGAGGGAGTGGCTCAATGCTCCCAGGAGGAGAGCAGGTCATCCCTCGGGGCGCATCGGGCCGCTCAAACCACGACTTCATGCCGGTGATGTTGACCACCTGTTCAGCGGGGTTATTTTGAGAAGGATACTTTGAAATTTTTGAAATGTAGTGACCCCCATCCATCAGATAAAACGCGGCCTCTGTTTCTTTAATCCACGTTCCCATGCGTTGTCATCCCTAACCTTGACATAAAGCACTATATACCCCATTATGGCGATTTTTTGATCCGAGGTATCTGATTATACGTGTGGCACAATTAACTCAGGACTCGCTACCCTGCAAAAGCGTTTGAGAGTGCCTTTCCTTTCTAGTTCGCCTGACCTTTACAATAGGTAAAAACATCGTCTATGGCTTCTTCCGTAACCTCCCATGATGCCAGACCGAACAGTGCCTCCGGTCAGCTCACCTCGCCAATGATTCGTCGCTTGCCCAACGGGCTCACTATCATCACCGAGCAGATGCCCATTGATGCTGTCAATCTCAGCCTTTGGCTCAATATTGGCTCCAAGGTAGAGCCTGATTCGATCAACGGCATGGCCCACTTTTTAGAGCATATGATCTTCAAGGGCACTCCTCAAATTCAGTGTGGCGAATTTGAGCGGCTAATTGAAGAGCGAGGAGCAGTAACCAACGCTGCCACCAGTCAGGATTATACGCACTATTACATCACCACCGCGCCCCAGGATTTTGCCACGCTTGCGCCGTTACAGGTCGAACTGGTAATGAACCCCAGCTTGCAAAATGATCACTTCGACCGTGAGCGACCCGTCATTTTGGAAGAGATCCGCCGGGCTGAAGATAGCCCCCAGCGACGCACCTTTTATCGTTCTATGGAGATGAGCTTTGAGCGCTTACCTTACCGGCGACCTGTGCTCGGCCCGCTGGAAGTGGTGGCCGATCTCACCGCTGAGCAAATGCGAGCTTTTCACCACACCTGGTATCAACCGCAGAATATGACGGCAGTGGCGGTAGGTAATTTGCCAGCAGAGACACTGATGCGCGTGGTCGAAGAAAGCTTTGAGGCGGCACTGGCTCGCAGCAATCGAGCGCACTGTGACCCCGAGTTGATTTTACAGGTACCCACAACTCAGCCTGAGCTGCCTTTTGCCACGGTTCATCGCTCTGAATATGTGGATGAAGCCCTGCAACAGGCCCGATTAGTCCTGGGCTGGCGAGTTCCGGGAATGCGAGACCTTGAGCGAACCTATCCGCTCGACGTGGCGGCTTCTATTTTGAGTCGGGGACGCACCGCAAGGCTGATTGACGATTTGCTGGAAAGGCGGCACTTAGTCGACAGCATTTCAGCTAGCAATATGACTTTTGGCCATCAGGGCGTGTTTTATATTTCAGCGCAGGCGTCGGTGGAGCACTTAGCTGCTGTAGAAGCCGCTATTTTGGAGCATGTTCAAAAGCTCCATGAAGAGCCGGTGACGGCGGCTGAGCTGCGCCGGGTACAAACTCAGGCGGCTAACCGCTACATTTTTGGCAGTGAAACGCCGAGTGATCGCGCGGGACTGTACGGCTACTATCAGGCGATGACGGGCGATATTCGCCATGCTCTTGACTATCCTGAACAGATTCGTCGGGTCACTGCTGAGGATGTCCGCGCAGCAGTGCAGCGATACCTGCCGTTGGATGCCTACGGCGTGGTCACTCTCAAACCCGCCGAAACGTTAGCCCCGCTCTCTGTGTAGAGTAAAGGCGTAGATTGAAGCTCACTACAATATGTCCCAGCCCCTAACCAATACCGTTGCGCAACTTATTGCTGAGCAGATCGCTCAGGTGAGCGGCCAGTCCTTTCAAATTCAAACTCAGCGAGCCATCGGTGGCGGCTGCATTAATCAGGCGGTGGCCGTCGCTGACCAGCAGCGCACTTTCTTCGTCAAGACCAACCGGGCTAAGCAGCTAGCCATGTTTGAAGCTGAATACGACGGCCTCAAGGCGATGTACGACAGTCGAACGATTCGGGTACCTCAGCCGCTGTGCTGTGGCGTAGCAGGCGATGTGAGCTATATCGTCATGGAGTGGATTGCACTAGGCGAGCGGGGCGATGATCACGCTTGGCAGCAAATGGGCGAGCGGCTTGCGGCGATGCACCAGACCACCAGTTCTGAAGGATTTGGCTGGCACCGGGACAATACGATTGGCTCGACACCTCAGCAAAACGGATGGGAAGCTGACTGGAGTGTTTTTTGGCGCGATCGCCGCCTCGGCCCTCAGTTTGAACTCGCCCACAGCCAGCGGGGTCAGTTTCCCCGCCGCGACGAACTGATGAGCGCCATTCCCCGCCTGCTCAAAGGCCATACCCCGAAGGCTTCTCTCCTCCACGGAGACCTGTGGTCAGGCAACGCGGCTATCACCGACGCTGGAGAGCCCGTCATTCTCGACCCGGCGACCTACTACGGCGATCTGGAAGCCGACCTGGCCATGACTGAGCTGTTTGGCCGCTTTTCCCCGAAGTTTTACCAGGCGTATCAGTCGGCAACCCCGCTGAACGAAGGCTACGCTCAGCGCAAGACGCTCTACAACCTGTATCACATTCTCAATCACTTCAACATCTTTGGTGGCAGCTACGCCAGTCAGGCTAACCGCATGATCGATCAAATTCTGGGCTGATTATTTAGCCTGCACACGCCCCTTAAGTCTCGAAAGTTTGATATATTAATGCTTCAGCGGCGGCATGGCCAAGTGGTAAGGCAGAGGATTGCAAATCCTTTACCCCCAGTTCGAATCTGGGTGCCGCCTTTCAGCCTCTAAAATATTTATTTCACGTCAAATATTTTGAAGAGAAGCGCTCTGGTGTTAGGCACTCAAAATCGTGGGTGCCTGTAACCGCAGCTCGAATTAACTTGTAGTTAGCTGATACAAAGCACTCAGCGCCGCCCAGTTTTGCGGTTAAATATACGCCAACATCTTCCCTTGGAATCCAGTCAAGAGAGTCCGGCAGTGAGCATTCTTGGTCTTCAATCAATACATATCGCAGATTGAGATTTTTCCACATGCGACCAACGATGCTGCTAGCCCAGTCTTTTCCTTGCAATCTCTTAGCAACTCGTAGAATTTGCTCTATCAATTCTGATGACACGATGACTTCAATGGTGGAATGCTGACTGGCATCGAATCCTAGCCACTGCAAAATTTTCCACTCAACGCTATCAGGATTGCCAACACCTACGATGTAGACATTCGTATCTAGAAAGACTCGGCTAAGCATGATTGGCCTGTTTGGCCTCTTTTTCCGTGAGCATTTCTTGTTTTACTTCTTGGACAAGGCCAACAATCTGTTCACGAGAATGATAGCCATTCTTATTCAGTGCCTGCTTTAATTCTTCGCACATCTGACTAACAGAGAGGGGGATAGTCGTCAGGTATTCTGAAATTTGCGGTTCTCTTATGGCCAACGTGGACAGCGATATTGAAACTTCACCTGCTGCCGACACTACGGTCACGCTTTTTTTTGACACAGTATGTCTAAATTTCAAGAACTGCAAAAAGCCCAGAACTTCAGCCAAAACTGGCTCGGGTACGGATTCCATTTCTTGCAAGATTTGATCTCTAGTTGTCATCCCGATAAGCCCTACATTTTAACGACTGGCGCTAACTAGCCTTCTCAGTTCTAAGCATACACAATGGGATTGCACCTTAATTGACCCGCCAATTTAACCAGTTGTGGATGAAGAGGCGTGTGTCTTACTGACTACTGGACGAATTATCTGACGATCAGTGGTCCTAGCCTGTGAGTATTGGCTTTCAGGCAGCTTCCCTTATCGCGGGTAGTCGTAGGGAGAAGGCGGATAGTCGTAGTAGGAAGGACGCTGAGACCGCATCGAGGCTGGCGGCAGGAAGGTTTGATCGTAGTAGCGATAAGCCGGTGACATCGGCATGGGCGGCGGCATCGGCACTGACGACCGCGCGGATCTGCGCTGAGACTGGACAATTAGAAGGACTGCGCACAGAATCAGTCCGCCACCGCCAAGAATCAGCACGACAACGACGCCCGCACCCAGCCAAATGATCGGGGTCGAAGGGCCAGACCTGACCGGTTCTGCAGCAGGACGCGCGGCAGCGGCAATTTTATCCTGTAGCTCAATATCTTCAACAGAGCGCTGATAGGTTTGAATTTGAGCCAGCAGATCCTGGGTTTTTTCGTCTTGGGCTTTGATTTGATCTTCTAAAGAGCCTGAGAGCGCCTCTTGCTGAGTGAGCTGCGCTTCGAGCTTTTCGGTCAGGTCGCGCTGCTTGTCTAACTCACGGCGGATCTCGTAGTCCAGCGGCTGGCTGGTTGGGACGGCGGCAGTTTCAATGCGATCGCGCTGCTCGTCCATTCGACCGGTGCGCTCAGCCTCTACGCCAGATGACACCATCCCCACTCGGGCGACCAAGAGAACCAGCGCAGCAACGCCAGTAGTGGCACAGCCCGCCAGGTATGCTGTGGTATCACTCATCGATACAGCCTCCAATCGGCAGGCAGCTTGAGCCGACCGCTACTTGTCGGGGGCAAAGCGCGCTGGAGTAAGATACCTGAAGTCATTCGTGCTATAAATACCGGTTGCTAATCAGGCAGTTCAACAATAACGAGTGATTTTCATAGAAGCGATCTGGCGACAGTAGAAAAGACCGAAGAAATAGCGCTGTATCAATTACAACCAGTGCCTCCGATCAACGCCTTGATGCCTCTCGACAAAAGCTTCTCAGCTAAAGACTATCATACAGAATCAAAATGTTTCACCGTGAAAAAAGTGAGTGCACGCAAAGCGGATAACTGCACATAGTGAACGGCGTGATACTGACTGCTTAACATCCCTAAGAAATCGGTTCTTCAGCTACGCTTGGGCAAAAAAAAAACAAGGCGCGGCCCAAAAAATGGCTACCGCGCCTTGCTTTATCGGTCGCCCCTACGTAGTCGGGCTGTACCTGCTTAAATGTGTGTCAGCCCTATTTGACGACGACCTTACCGACCATGCCAGCGCCCCGGTGCGGTGCGCAGTAGTAGGTGTACTCACCTGGGTCTACGTCGAACGTGCTGCTGTAGGATTCACCCGGAGAGAAGGTAAGCTTTGAGTTGGAGAGCTTGTCAGCAACTGCTTTGCCGCCGGGGACACTGTTGCTGTCGAAGATGACATTGTGAGGGGCCATCTTATTATTTTCCCAAGTTACTGTGTCACCCTGCGCAATAGTGATAGTTGCTGGTTCGTAAACCAGAAGACCCCCATCGGAACCCATTTTGATGGTGTGATCGGCAGCAAAAGCAGGCGATGCCAAAAAGGCACAACTGCTGAATACTAGGGCTGCCATCATGATGACAGTACCCAACTTGCGGAAAGCTCTAGCGAATATTTTCATAAAACCTCGTAACGGCTGAACTTGTGTAGTTTCCTTACACTGATATGAGAATTATAGATCGCTCTGTGAACGTTTTGGCGTATGGGGAGTTCGGATTTGACGAACTGTCGCTTTCGCAAAAGCCGTCTTCGTGCATTGCAATGCGTGGTCGGGCTACTTTTAGCCAATTTTTGACTAACTTTTGACGCCAGTGGCTCTGGTAAGCTCTGCTAGTAGGCGGGGTTGAAGGGATAGTCAGCGCTAGCATAAGCATTCACAACACTCCAGAGAGTGTCTAAAAAGAATATAGTCAAACGTTAAATCATTAAGTGTGTTAGGGCTCAATAGCAGAATTCATTTCTAAAATTAAAGAAACTTAACGGCTTAAATATATGCCAACGGCTATGGATATTGTACAGAAGCAAGTGCGGGAGCTAAGCGATAAGGTTGATACGCTCCATTGCCTATTGGAAGAGCTAACTGTCAAAGTAACTGATATCGCTACAACGCAAGATCGTTTTTACAGCGGCGATTTGGGGCCTGAAATAGGAGCTGTTAATTTGCCACCGGTGCCGATTTATTGCATGGCTGACCCCTCGATGATGCACAAGGATGTTTTGAGCGATGAGTCTTGTTTTGAAGGTGACAAGTCGAGTACGCCTCATAACATATCGCCCGAAATTCAGATTCAGCGGTTAACCGCGCAGCTAACGGCGGCTTACAACCGAATGGCTGCGCTCGAAGAGCAGATTTTGGCCTGCCGGTTTCAGTAGTGTAGTCATTAGTAGTAGGGCTCAGTAGTCGACGCCTCTTCAGCGGACTGACTACAGGCAACGCCGCAGCTCGGCTTCGACAGCGTGCCTTAGTTGCGATCGCGTCCACCCCTGATAAAGATGAGCGGCGATCGCACAGCCCCCAGCCCCCACCCCTTCTTTAACAAAGCCGCGCTCATAGGCTCGCAGTTGAAAGTAAGGTGACTGGCTGAAGTCAATCTGGCTAGCTAGATAAGGCGCGCCGATGGCTTGGGCGATCGCCGTCGTATTTGCACTCGGGTCTTCGATCACCCAGCGAGTGGTGCCGACCACCACCTGGTGAGGATACCAGGAAATTTTTTGCTGCTGTGCGATCGCCTGAGCCAGGGCATACACCGCCAGCATCTGTGCCCCCCCGGCCAGCAGCACGCCCCCCTTCCGGCTCGCTGCTAGCAACATCCCCACCGCGACGATCTGCATCGGATCGCCGACTGCTGCCACTGCCGCTAAGGGAGAAAGGTTTCCGCCTTGCTGCCAGTGCCGCAGACCTTGTTCGACCAGTCCCTGCTTTTGACGGTGATTGCCGCTCAGGTGGCTGCTGCTCATACGCCCCGCGACCGCGTAGCCTAAAGCGCTGAGAACAGCCTGGGCCGTCGTCGTGCCGCCCACCACGCATTCACCGAGAATTAAGTAGCTGCCCGGACGCGATAGCTGCTGCCCCCACTGCAACCCGCTGTGTAGGAGCTGAGAGGCTTGGGCTAATGTCATGGCTAGTCCGGTCTGAACGGGCCGGGCTAGCACCGTAGGCAGGGCAATATGCGGCACCGTCAAACTATCTGGTAGGCCCGTACTGAGCAGGTGAAGCGGTATTTGCTGGTGGGTGAGTGCCGCCCGGGTGATGAAGGCTGGAGAAACGCCCGCTGGCAGTGGGGGTAGCGGGTAGCGAGCCGCCGCGCCACTAGAGAGAAATTCCGCATCGGCTAAAGCGGTGTAGTGGCGAGCGTGAGGGGTCATGCCCGCAGCCGAAATACCCGCAATCAGCCCGGTTTCAGTAAAGCTGAGAATACAGGCAAACACAGGCCGCTTGCCCCGGTATCGGGCTAGCCAGTTGCCAGGATTGCCCGCGCAGAGGTGAATCATGAAGAAGAGCCTGACGCTGCTACCGGCACTATTCTTCGATTAAAACCTGCACCCAACCGGGTGGCTCTGGCATGGCGACGCCCAATCGCTCCAGCACTAGCCAGGCGGCTAAATGCACGGTAAAGAGATAGACCACGCTGGTAAACAGCACCATCAGGGCAGCGGCGATCGCCACCAACTCCATACTGGGCTGGCCCCAAGCCCCCAGGCCAATCCAGCCCCAGTTCGTCAACAGGCGCACCAGCCAATCGATAAACTGCGTCATTTGCGCAATCAAATAGCCCCACAGATCTTCCCCGGCCAACAGCGACAGCAGCCAGATCCGAAAAAACGTTCCCAACGCGACCAATATCCCCCCGGTCAAAATCGAAAACTCCCACCGGGCCTGCCGCCGCCACAAGCAGCCTAACTGTACGCCCAAAAAGCCATAGGGCATGATGAAGAAAATGCTGCGAGTAGGTCCCAGCAAAATAGTCAGGAGCAGGGTAGAAACCGTTGCAGCCATCCAGGCTGAGCGCACATTCCACCGCAGGTATACCAGAGCGATCGGCAGTGGAAATAAAATTCGCAGCAGCGGCCCGGGGGGAAAGTAGGTATCGACCAGCCACATCAGGCTAGCGGCACTGGCCAAAAAGGCAGTTTCTACGAGAGGGAGAGGGCCAACTGCCTGCTGTCGTCGCTGAGCTGCCAGCGCTGCCTGATCGGTGGTTCGCGTCGTCGGTTGATCGGGCGGGACGGGAAAAAGCTCGGCTGAGTGCGGCTGTGGGAGAGCAGGCTCATCCGATATCCAGGGAGCATCGTCCTCAGTGAGCGAGGGGTCATCGTTGGGCGGTTGAGGAGAGATGCTCATGGACAAAAAGGCTACGCCAGAAGATTTTCGAGGGCGGCAAGATTGATGATTTTGAGGATATCGCGATCGCGCTCAATCAACCCCTTCTTCTCTAACTTACTCAAAACTCGCGTCACCGTCTCGCGGGCTAAGCCACTTAAGCCACTAAGTTCTCGATGCGGCAAGTTGGGAATCTCCATCCCCTGCCCG
>JBBQAC010000282.1:0-5339 GCA_038315915.1 Phormidesmidales cyanobacterium | reverse complement strand
GCATCTCTACGAGCAGGCGCAAGGTGCTCGCTCGCGCATAGCCGAACTCGCCCAGGCCAACGAAGTCTTGCAGGCTTCCCTGCAAAAGCTAGCAGAAGAACCAGAGCTAGAAAGGTTTTTAGCGCATATTCTAAACGTCTGCGTAGAGAGATTTGCAGCCGTTGAAGTGGGGCTCTGGCGATTTGAAGAAGGCATTTTTCGCCTGTTTATTTCTCTAGAAGACTCCGCCATTAAGCTGCGCTCAGAGATCGCTCATCCCGGCGCTCAAGCAGAAATCGCTAAAGCAATTCGCAATCAGGAGGTGTTAGATTGCCTGCGAAAAAGAGAGATTGTCGCAGATTATGAAGAAGATTTTCAGACGCGAATTGTTTACGAACAGTTCAGGGACTACTTTCCCCAAAGAGGGATTAAGTCGGCGCTAAAGATTCCGATGTTTTTAGATAGCGAGCTGCGAGGAATTTTGGTGCTGCGATTTCGCGATCGCCGCTACTTCAGCCCTGAAGAAACAGAGCTAGCCCATGCCCTAGCCAACCAGACCGTCCTGGCCCTAGAGCTAACCCGACTTGCCGAAGCCGCCGGTCAAGCCGCCATTGCGCAAGAAAAAGAGACCATTGCCAAAGCCAAAGCCCAAGAGCTAGGCCGGATCAACCAGTTTTTACGCAACAGCTTAAGATACTTGTCGAGCACGCTCAAACTAAGCGATGTGCTGGGACGCTTACTGCTGGAAATTGTTCGACATGCCGCCGCTGCAACCGGCCATATTTTTCTCTATAGTGCGGCTGAAGATACCCTCACGCTAAGCGTTCGCAGCCATGACGATCAGGTCTTCTGGACGACCAGTGAGGATGAACCTGCTATCTTTGACTCGCCCATTCCGATTGACATTTTTCCGGTTTTTACCGATCTCTGTCAGCATCCCAGGCTTGTGACCCTTCAGCAAGAAGACTTTGAAGGTAGACTATGGCCGGGTGTCGCGCTGTGGTTTCAGGCAAATAGCTACAAATCTACTAGCTGCTGTGTGTTGATGATTGGCGATCAGCCGCTAGGACTCCTGCTGATGGCCTTTTCACAGCGGACGGCGCTATCGCCGACTGATGAAGAAATGATCCTCACGTTGGCGCATCAAATGGCGATGCTCATCAGGCTGACCTCTCTGGCTGACGAAGCCAAGCAAACGGCGCTGCTTCAGGAGCGCAACCACCTCGCTAGCGAGATTCACGATACGTTAGCGCAAGCCTTTACCGCCATTTCTATTCAGCTAGGCGTGGCCAAGCGTATTGCTGAGGACGATCCCAGCGAAGTCATGCGAATTATTGACCGGGTGATGGAACTTGCCAATGCAGCCCTCTCTCAAGCGCGAGGATCGGTATGGGCGCTGCACCCTACGGCTGAAGAATTTGCCAACTTAGACATGAAACTCTCTCAATACGCTGAGCAAATGACTCAATCAACCCCGGTTCAATTCCAAATGGAGATTGTTGGTCGGCCCCGTCCGCTCTCTCCTCTTATTGGTAAAAATCTGTTGCGAATGGGTCAAGAAGCAATCACCAACACCCTTAAACATGCCGGTGCCAGTCATCTCCAAATCGAGCTGATCTATGCAGCTCAGTGGGTCAAGCTGCGGGTTCGAGATGATGGCTGTGGATTTCTATTGCCTTCTGATAATGGTGGCTTTGGCTTGATCAGCCTGTCTGAACGCGCTGATCGAATTGGCGGACATTTCACCCTACAAAGCGAGCTGGGGCAGGGCACCGAAGTTTGTATTCAAGTACCGGTTGAATCGCCATGACGACATCTCTACCCATTCGGATTTTGATTGTCGACGATCACCCGGTTGTTCGCAATGGCTTAGCGTTGATGATCAAGTATGAGCCAGGGATGGAGACGGCGGCTGAAGCGAGCAGTGGGACTGAGGCGATCGCGCAGTTTCGCCAACACAGTCCCGACGTAACGCTAATGGATTTGCGGTTGGGCGACATGAACGGCGTCGATGTGATTGCCACTATCCGTCAGGAATTCTCCGACGCTCGCATCATCATTTTAACCACCTACGATACAGATGAAGACATTTATCGGGGCCTGAAAATTGGCGCAAAAGGCTACATTCTCAAAGATGCACCTCTAGACGAGCTGCTCAAAGCCATTCGCATTGTCCATACCGGACGACAGTATATTCCGCCTGAAGTCGGCGAAAAGCTAGCCGAACGCCTGAGCCGTCCTCAGCTCAGCGAACGCGAGCGCGATGTATTGCAGCTTATGGCGCAGGGCAACAGCAATCAGAGCATTGCAGAAAGTCTCCACATTGCAGAAAACACCGTCAAATATCACGTCACCAATATTTTGAGTAAGCTGGGGGTGAGCGATCGCACTCAAGCGGTGATTCTGGCGCTCAGGCGAGGCATTGCCAATCTTTAAAGCCAATCTTTGAAGTCAGGGAGCTTAAGGGCTTGTTGAAAAACAACCTTATAAAGTTCAGGTTAGTCTGGAAGCAGATTGATCGGGCGTTTGTCCCATTTCATCCGCATTTCACTTTTCTGATTCTATAATTTTTATAGCTGTTATTTAATAGGGATTTGGTCTCGTATGCGCCTGAAGCAAAGCGTAGGTTTGGTTTTATCATTAGGGCTTTTAGCCTCTGCATCTGCATTTGTAGCGGGATGCAGCCCTTCTGATCCGGTTTCTCAAGCGCCTGAGCAGTCTATGCCTGCAAGCGACGACATGTCTATGGAAGACCATGCGATGACGATGGATCTTGGCCCTAAGGATGACGAGTTTGATCTGCGCTTTATTGATGGCATGATCTTGCACCACCAGGGGGCGATCGCCATGGCCGAATCCGCCCTGCAAAATTCTCAGCGCGCCGAAGTCAAAGAGCTAGCCCAAAACATTATCAGAGACCAGAAAGGCGAAATCGACCGAATGCAGACCTGGCGGCAGGCATGGTATCCAAAAGCTAGCGCTGAGCCGATTATGTATGACGATCAAATGGGACACACTATGGAGATGTCTACCGAGATGCAGTCGAGTATGCGCATGGACGGCGACCTGGGTAAAGCCGATGACGAGTTTGACCGGCGCTTTATCGATGGCATGATCCCTCACCATGACGGCGCTTTGGCGATGGCAGAGCAGGCGCTGGAGAACAGCGATCGCCCTGAAATACAACAGGTTTCTAACGATATTCTTAGAACCCAACAGGTAGAGATTGATCTGATGAATCAGTGGAAGGGAGACTGGTATACCCAGTAGGACGAAGATATTGGGTCAAAGACGTTGGATTAAAGATGTCAGATCTTTGACCCCAGGAAAGCAGGAAAGTGATTTTTTAACGTCAGAGCCGAAGTTAGGGCTCTTTCGTAAATGGGTAGGGAATACGGTCATCATCCGGCAACAGCCGCTTGCGCCGCCGCCGAACGTTTGTCCAGGCTAAGACAATTGCAAAAACTAGCGTTGAGAGCAGAACAACGCTAGCGCCACTGGCAATATCTAAGTAATAACTCAAGTAAATACCAAAGAAGGCAATCACAGCGCCAATGCTACCTGAGAGGATCATCATAATGCCAAAGCGATCGCTCAACAGTCTTGCTGTCGAGGCCGGGATCACAATTGCCGAAATAATCAGCGTCACACCTAAAATCTGTAGGGTTGAAACGATCAGCGCCGCCAGCATTAGGGCAAACAGCGTATCCATCGAAAACACAGACACGCCATGCACTTGAGCGACTTCTCGGTCAAAGCTCCAGAACAGCAGCGGACGGTAGAACACAAAGATCAGCGATAGCAAAATCACCGTCACAATGACTACTATCCAAACATCTTCAGATGTAATGCCCAAGACATTGCCAAACAAAGCCGCCTCAAAGCTGCGGGTAAACGAGCGATAGGTACTGATGATGGCCACGCCCAGGGCAAAACTGGCAGTCGTGACAATGCCAATTGCCGCATCTGCGTAGACTCGCTTGCCGGTTAAAAACTGGATGACTAAGGCAGCTACAAATCCCCAAACGCCAGCGCCAAAGTAAAAGTTTATCCCTAAGACATAGCTCAACACGGCACCTCCCAAAATGGCATGGGATAGACCGTGGGCAATATAGCTCATATGGCGAGTGATGATATAAACCCCCATCACGCCACACAGCAGCCCTGCTAATACGCCAACCCCCATCGCGCGTATGAAAAACTCATATTCAAACGGACGGAGCAGCAAATCAAGCATAGGGTTAGAACGAGTTTGAACCTAGCGCAGTATGGCAGGTAAATTGTTTTTCATCTGATGACGAACGGAAGTCATACTACCAGCAATCATGATGCGATCGCCATCGCGATTCACCACCATTGCCCCCCCAAAAGTCTCTGCTAACGTCGGTGGCGTAAAAACATCTAGCGGGTCTCCTTGAGCTACAACGCCATGATTAAAGCAAATCACCCAGGGCAGATGAGTCGCCACCGAATTCAGGTCGTGGGTAGAAAGCAGAATAGTCAAACCCTGCTCGTTTAGCTCAGCTAGCAGGTGCAGCAGCTCATGTTGAATATGCAGGTCAGAACTGCTAGTAGGCTCATCTAATAGGACAATATCCGGCTCCCCTACCAGGGCGCGAGCCAGGAAAACCCGCTGCTGCTGTCCGCCTGACAGGTCACCAATAGAGCGACTAGCAACATGCTCTACGCCAACCCGGCGCAGCAACTCTCTGGCCAGGGCGCGATCGCGCTTTGAAGGAAACGGAAGGTATCGCTGCCGGCGATAGCGACCCATCATCACGACTTCTTCTGCCGTCACTGGAAAATTCCAATCAACAGTTTCAACTTGAGGCACATAGCCAACTTTAGATGACAGCTTGCCAGAACGTAGCGGCTGCTGCTGAATACGAACCTCGCCTGCCCAGGGCTTCACCAAGCCCAGCAAAGCTTTAATCAGCGTCGTTTTACCGCTGCCAGAAGGCCCCACTAGCCCCGCTAACTGCCCTGGGTATAGCGATAAATTAACGTGAGAAAAAACAGGACTTTGCTGATAGCCACAGGCCAAATTTTTAGCTTCAAGAAGAGGAGATATAGACATTCAATCAACTTTTAGTAGCGGTAGGCCCAACAACGTTAGCGGTATCAAGCTGGTCGACCAGGCTAGAGTCACCACCCAAATTGTCCGCCAAAATCCGCAGATTATCTGCCATCATACCGATATAAGTATGCTCAGGATTGTCGTTTTCCATCGCGTTAGCAGAGCCGTCTCCTGGAAGATCATCATCGCTGGTATTGGCTAACTTAACGTCTGCTTCTTGGGCAATCTGTTCTTCTACTTTACTAGGAAACACTTCAGACCCAAAAATCGCAGGCACACCCGT
>JBBQAC010000379.1:0-2823 GCA_038315915.1 Phormidesmidales cyanobacterium | reverse complement strand
TGAGCTATCAGCCACAGAACGATTCAGAAAAAGCTTCCGCAGACGATCTGAAGAAGCGCTCCTTGCGGCAGTCTGAACCACTGCCTAGCTCAGCTCAGTCGCTCGCTGAATGGATTAGCTTTTTGCTAGCGTCGGCTATTTTGGTCGGTGTTTTAGCGACGGTGGGATATCTTTGGGTACGCGATCGCGACCAGCAACCACCCATTTTGGCAGTCGTTTTGGCAGGGAATTCAGAAGGGGAGCCGAGCGTCGAGCAGCGTCAAGGTCAATACTATGTCCCCTTCACCGTCACCAATAAAGGGGAAGAGACAGCAGCAGCCGTTCAGATTATTGCCGAACTGCGAGTCGACGGCACGCTCACCGAATGGGGTGACCAGCAAATTGACTTTCTCTCTAGCCAAGAAACAGCTAGCGGTGCGTTCATCTTCACCCGTGATCCGGGCGTAGGAGAACTGATAGTCAGAGTCGCTAGCTACAAGCAGCCTTAAACAACTCAATGCAATCCCGATAAACCCCTGCTGGTTTTCACCGGATATGTATCAACTGCAACAGTTCATTTGAGAGGATGGCTGCATTCTGAGTAATGGCTTTGCCCTTAAGGCTGGCTCAGCAGAGCCTCAAGGGCCGTGTCGTTTGGCCCCGCGACCTGTTTGTAAGTAACTATTTCTAAATGCGTAAATCCAACGTCATTCCGGCAGTTTTAAGCATAACTTCCCCTGTTCTTTTATCTTTGCCAGTTGAAGCGGCGAGCTTTGGTTTTGGTGATACTGCGGTTGAGACAATAAACTATTTTTCTCAGAATCTGGCGGGCCGCAGCGTAGGTACACCCAACGAGGCAAAGACCGTTGATTACCTGGTGAAGCAGCTCAAAGGATTTGACTATGCGCCTACATTGCAGGCATTTGACTATGGATTTCGAGACGCCAGCCTTACCTCTTATAACGTTGTGGCAGAGCGAGCCGGTACCTCGGGCAAACAGATTTTGCTGGGGGCTCATTACGATAGCGCACCTAGCAGCCTCACTTTGGATAGAACCAACCTCGAAGGCACTAACGACAATGCCTCCGGCGTGGGTGTTCTGCTGGAGTTGGCACAGCGGCTAGAAGCCCAAACGACTCACACGATTAAATTTATTTTTTTTGGAGCTGAGGAAATCGGTCTAGTCGGTTCGGAGTTTTATGCCAGCAGTTTGAGTCCGAAAGAGATTGACAATACGCTGCTGATGGTTAACCTCGACAGCTTGGTTGTCGGTGACAAAATGTACTTTCATGCAGGTCGAGGCGCAACTGAGAATCCTGTCTGGTTTAAGTATCGGGATCTGGCGCTCGAAATTGCGGCTGAAAACGGGATTGCCGCCGAGACAAACCCAGGGCTAAATCTCGAATATCCGAAAGGAACCGGCTGCTGTAGCGACCTGGAGTCTTTCGATTTGCTGGTGCCGGTGTTGGCTGCTGAGGCTACTAACTGGGATGTTGGTGACAAAGACGGCTATATTCAGACGACTAATCCTCAGGTGCCTGGCGGGGCGACTTGGCACGATCCGGCAACTGACAATCGCAAGTTTATTAACGAAGTGTTTCCCGGCCTGATTGAAGAGCGGGCTCGTAATTACACGCTGGTATTTTACGAATTTATTGACCAGATCAATGCCGAGTCAGTGCCTGAGCCTATGAGCCTGCTAGGATTTGCAACGGCCTTCGGCGCAGCAGGTCTGATGCTGAAGCGCAACCGGGAATGTTAAATTTCCTTCCAAAAGCTGCTGGCCGAGTTGAGTGAGATCTGGATTCACCAATTCGTGGGTAAATCGCTGATACTGTTCAGGAAAAACGGTTTGGTTGATCTGTCTGTCGATCTCAATCTCTCTTTGATCTGAGATGTTTCCGCCCTGAATGTAGCGGAATGCGTTTCTGAAACCGATGTTCGATACATCCGGCGCAAAAATCAAAGAACTCTTTTTATCCACCCTCTAAAGCGGGATTTTGCATGTCTACGAATTGTTAAGACCTTAAACATAGAGTGCCGAGAAATTGAGGTATAGTGCTGATTGCTGGTAGTTTAGCTGCTTCCAATGCAATCAACCTGGACTACTCATCATGAAGAAATGTATCTCTGGGTATGCTCCCTTCTCAGATTTTTGCCTGATGATTGTGGAGTTTATATATCTACTTTCACCCCTCACGGAATGTACCGATTATGTCTGCACCTAATGGCGTGATGATGCAATATTTCCACTGGTATAACGAACCAGATGGCACCTTGTGGAAGGAGGTTGCTGAGCGGGCTGAAGACCTTGCCAAAGCTGGAATCACCGCGCTCTGGCTACCGCCTGCCTATAAGGGCGCTGCGGGTGGCTACGATGTGGGCTATTCGGTCTATGACCTATTCGATTTAGGAGAATTTGACCAAAAAGGGTCGGTGCGTACTAAGTACGGTACTCGTGATGAATATATCAAGGCGATTAAAACGCTGAAGCAGGCAGGCATTGAAACCTATGCCGATGTGGTGATGAACCACCGACTTGGGGCCGACGAGCAAGAGGAGTTCAAGGCAACGCCGTACTCGCCGAGCAATCGCAGCGAGGCCATTGGCGATATGGTCACGATTAAAGCCTGGACGCACTTCACGTTCCCAGGCCGTCAGGGCAAGTATTCTGACCTGGAGCTGCACTGGTGGCACTTCGGCGCGGTGGACTACAATGCCTACGAGCAGGGCGATTTTGAGGCGATTTATTTGTTTGAGGGGAAGGAATTTTCCAAAGAGGTCGATTTAGAAAAAGGTGGCTTTGACTACCTGATGGGCTGCGACTTGGATGTCAGCCATCCG
>JBBQAC010000228.1:0-7379 GCA_038315915.1 Phormidesmidales cyanobacterium | reverse complement strand
GCGCTGCTTTCCAGTCGGCGCTGTACTCGTAAGACGCTGCGAGACGCGGCTAGCCATGTACGCAGCAAATCCCAGTCATGCACTAAAGATTCATGGACAATATCCACCGTTCTAGGAGATCCCAGGATGGGCTTGGCAGTTGCAGAGACGTTGTTGAGAAACCAACTGGTCAATGGAGACGATTCATCCCGCTGGATCTGCCAAGCTGCGCCCGGCATTTCTGTTCCTTGTCCGGTGCAGCAGTTTGTCGCGATCGCCGATTGTGACACGACCACCAGCCGAGCAGCAGTAAGTTTGTCGAGCGTGTGGTCAATCAGTTCCGCAGGAAACTGCTCATTTATTAGTTCGCTTCTAAAGGCTTGGCGACGGCGATCATCCTGGCCTTCTCCCAGCTCACATAGCGCCAGGAAAATGCGCCTAGCCGCCCGCTTACCCTCTTCATCTAAGTTGTTGTAAGCGGCATTTGCCCGGTGGGTCATTACCTGCTTCACCCCGCCTAGCGCCATGTAAGCTTCCATCGTCAGCTTAGGGGCACCCTGTCCTACCGGATTTCGTCGCCGCCAAAGCTCTAACAGCGTCTGCTGAATCAGTGGCAGTTCACCGGGGGCTCCGTTGGTGTCCATAGCCAGGGTATAAAGCAGCGTAGGCTCCAGTTCCAGACCCATTTTCTCAGCGGGCTTTTGCACCACCGCTTTGATTTGGTCGTAGGTCATCGGTGTGACCACTAGCGTATTTTGCGTGACTAACGCTTTGAATTTTTCGTAAGGAACCAGCGCATCTGTCATGTCAGCCCGCAGCGCGACTACGATGCCAAGCGGCGTACTCGGGTCTTCGAGCGCCTCGGTCAGGCAGCGAATAAAAAGCTGACGCTCGGCCATCACCGCTGCATGGCTGGTTGGGGCAAACAGCTCTTCAAACTGATCGATGATCAGCCACAGCTTAGATGCCGATGGAATGACCGTTTCTCCTGGCTTCATCAGGCTCGCTCTGACCAGTTGAATCAGTCCTTCGCCGGCCCCTGTTTGTAGTAGCTGCTCGGCTTGATGCATTTGCCCAGCCCGCTTTACATCGTCAGTGGTATCGGTAGTAAACGCACTGGCCAAGCTCTTGAGCGGATGTTGTGTAGGGGTGATCAGTTTGAGGTTCCAACTGCCGCTACCTGGAATGTAATCGCCCTTGCGCAAGTGATACATCAGCCCCGCCCGCAGCAACGACGTTTTACCACTACTTGAGGCACCCACAAGCGCGCAAAAATCGCCACTGCTTACTTTTTTAAGCAGCCGCTCAGTGAGATCTTCTCGGCCAAAAAAGTAAGCAGCATGAGCCTCGTCGAAAGGTGAGAGCCCCCGGTAAGGGCAAAATCCAAAAGAAAGCTGTTTGATGTGAGTCAGCGTTGTGAGCGGCGTTTTTGAGAAAGCTGCCTTGAGTCCGCTGACACGAGTCAACACAATTTCGCCACCGGAAGTCTCAAATAGGGGCTGCTGAATGTCACCTCGCAGTTGCTGACTGACATGTTCCGCAAGGCCATAGCTGTTGACCTTGCCGCCTTCTTGTTGGTAAGGATCGAGTCCAGAAAGCAGCGCATTCGTAAAAACGCCGTGCTTGCCGTCTAAAGATTCATAAGCAGACTCATAGTCCCGGGAAGCTGCCATGAACAAACGGTCCGTGCCAGTCCGAGCACCTGGATCCGCGTCGTGAAAGGTCATCAGTTCGCCACTGTGACAACAGTCAAGAATCACTATGAGCTGCCGTACCGGACTCTGTTGCAAGAGTCGCCGTAGCCAATTGAGCGGAATGCCAAAATTTCCCTTACTAGGATCCGCGTCGCTAGTCGCCAGGTAGCCTTCTTGAATACCGGCATCTCGCTGTAGGCCATGCCCTGAAAAGTAGAATAAGGCCGTCGTTGGGATATTTTTCCCTTTTGGCTTGAATAGCTGTATCAATGACTCCTCAAGCATTTGAGCGGTGACCTGATGGCGAAAGCCAACAGCAGCCCGACCCGATTTGATCACCTCTGGTAGCCGGTGCACGCGAAACTCACCTTTGGCTTGCAAGCAAGCAGCCATCGCCTCGGCGTCCGCCGCTGACGCATTGAGCGCAGGCAGTGATTGATACTGATTGATGCCGACGATTAGCGCATCCCGTGACATGAGTAAAAGACCCTTTGCAAAAGTACGCACGCCATTGATTATCAATGAGTGCATGATTTGGTACTACGTGAAGCGATCAATTCAGCAGTGAATTGAGTTGATCAGAGCTGGCAACCATTTGATTTGATAGCAAAGTGTTGTTAGCTCCGTTCTCTTCCCTGCAAGACAACTGACTTAGAGCTTTATAGTGACCAAAATCAGTCTTACAAGCTTTTATTCAGTTGACTTCTTAGAAAAAGATAGTCAATTTTCACGAGGGATAACCAGGGGGGCTATGCCCTCACCCTGACATGTAGAAATGAAGGCTTTCATACCTGTTTCGAGAAGATTCTGCTGAGAAATACTGAAATCTGCAAACCATTATTGGTCAGGTTCAACTTACCCTACGTATTAACTCATGGAGCCTCCACAAAGTCGAGAACCGTCAGGCTAGTTTTTACCCGTGAATCTACCTGCTTCTAAAGCAACATTCTTTTCTATATGAGTTCCAATTATTTATTTAAGCGAAATGGCGGATTTAAATTTAATTTAAGTATACGGATTGGCGGAAAATGACGGATCGTTTTTAATATCAGCTAAATTTGATGCTTTCTAAGTGCAATACAGTCGTTTTTCCTGACTTTACAGGGTGGTTTATGAGCTTGCGCTCACAGTTAGGAATTCGATATAAGAGCTGAGCGATTTTCCTAAATTAACGGGCTCAACGAATCTAACTCTGATGACACTGCACTCTTTCATTAACAACAATAAATTTAGTTATAAGACTAAATACGACGTTATCGTTAAGCGCCATTGTGCGCTATAAAAATCTATTCAACTCGACCTTTTATTAAGCTGATAGCCTTGGTTAGATGCCTAATATCGTTACTTAGACATAACAGTATAAAGAAGCTTTGAACATGGGTAGATGATGTCGTAATAGTTTGAGGCTTTGGGTAGACATAGCTCAATCTCCGGATTCATGTAGCATCTACCAACAGAGGCAATGACAGGCGTAGTGAACACAATATTGACGACTGACAAAGAACTTGAAATCAATCCGCCTTGTTGGGAGAGCGCATTGTTTTTCCTGGATACCTTTACCTATATGGAAACTGAGTTTGGGGTGATTGATTTAGTCACGACGGGCATGTTCGACCTGTCGCATCCCGCAACGGCGACAGAACTCGACTTAAAAAAGTCCCTTCGCGCCATCCGACACAAGTCCTCTATTGCTAAAAACATTGTCAAGTGGGTAGCTGAAAACAAGCATTTACTGGATGACTATCCGCAGCATTTGCATCGCGATTGAGTCTCGATATCTAATCCTGGCTTTCTACTCGCAGCCTGACTGAATCCCCATGAGAAGGGAGACCTTCGGCTTCTGTCAGCAGATCGATATCAGCGGCAATCTCTGCTAGCGCGGCGCGGCTGTACTGCACCAGACTGGTGTGCTTCATGAAAGTCTCAGTACTCAGAGGAGAGGCATAGCGAGCGGCTCCAGAAGTAGGCAGCGTATGGTTGGGGCCAGCTAGATAGTCGCCGACGGCTTCCGGGGTGTCATGGCCTAAGAAGATCGCGCCCGCTTGATGAATTAAAGGGAGCAGAGCCCATGGTTCTTCAACCTCTAGCTCCAGATGCTCTGGAGCAAAAATATCGGACATCTGAGCAGCAGTTTCCAGATCGGGAACGACAATGACAAGTCCGTAGTGGGCGATCGCTTTTTCTGTCAGGGTTTGGCGAGGATGCTGCTCTAGCTGGCGGCTAACTTCGGCGGCGACTGCTTGGGCAATACTTTTTTCTGTTGTGATCAAAATCGCCGCCGCCATGGGGTCGTGCTCAGCTTGAGCCAGTAAGTCGGCTGCAATATGAACCGGGTTAGCGGTACTGTCTGCAATGATTAGCACCTCAGAGGGGCCTGCCAGAGAATCGATCCCGACGGTGCCGTAGACCTGCTTTTTCGCCAGGGTGACGTAGATGTTGCCGGGACCAGTAATGATATCGACGCTGGGAATGGTTTCGGTGCCATAGGCCAGTGCGGCGATCGCCTGAGCCCCCCCAACCTGATAAATTTCTTGCACACCAGCCTCTTGAGCCGCGACTAGAACCGCTGGGCTGAGCTGTCCGTCAGCGCCCACAGGCGTCACCATAACGATTCGAGAAACCCCTGCGACTTGGGCCGGAATAGCGTTCATCATGACGGTGCTAGGATAGCTAGCCCGTCCGCCCGGAACGTATATTCCCGCTTTCTCAATCGGCGAGTAGCGCTTTCCTAAAACGACGCCGTTGTCTTCGAAGGTCACCCAACTTTTGGGTAAGCGCTGACGGTGAAACCGCTCAATGTTTTTACAGGCTTTTTGAATTGATTGCAGTAGGCTTTTCGAAATTTGCTGATAGGCGGCGTCGAGCTGAGCGCCGTCTACTTTAAGTGTTTTAGCGCTCAGCCGCTGGTGGTCAAATTTCTCGGTGTAGTGCAGCAGCGCCTCATCACCTTTTTGCCTAACCGCCTCGACGATCTCGCGGACGACAGCCTCTTGATCGGTTCCTTGGGCGTCGTGGGTGCGATCACAAATACGTCGTAGTTCTGCTCTAGCATCACTTAGCTGATAAGTTATTCGCAGCATGTGGGGAAGAAGTATGGTGAGATAGCGGAGGGCTGAACCCTTAAAACCCTGATCATTTGAGTCGCCCAAGCAAGGGATCTGACCTCTTGGAATCCGGCTAAGAATCCGGCTAAGATGAAGGGCTGTGCGGCTAGATAATGCGCGAGGGGGGCTACCCGTTTGAGAATATTCACCAGCTTAGCGTGGAATCTAAAGGGGGATCGGCTAACGGTAAGAATGATTTATCGGCAGTTGAAATTCCTTTTTGTGGTAGCACATATAGAGCTTCGGTGCTATGATTGTTAATTCAAATTACTTACTGAAGTTGATTAAGGGCGAGCCGTGGCAAATACTAAGTCTGCGATTAAGCGTATTCGAGTTGCAGAACGGAACCGTTTGCGCAACAAGGCGTACAAGTCGGCTGTGAAGACGCTGACGAAGCGATATCACGAAGCGCTTTCCGCCTATGAGGGCAGTCCCTCAGATGAGAATAGCAAGCTGGTGCAGGAGAGGATGTCTGCTGCTTTTAGCAAAATTGACAAGGCGGTGAAGCGCGGCGTACTCCACCGCAATGCAGGAGCTAGACGCAAGTCACGGCTAGCGGCTGCACTCAAGTCAAAGGAAGCACCCATAGAAACGCTTAGCGAAGCGGTCGCCAGCGCGTAAGAACACTCCTTCTTGGAGTAACGCTGGATAGGGTTTGGCCGCTGAACCTCGACCGCCAGTTTCCCGTTCACGATAGAGGTTAAATGCGCCTGGTTGACACTCACGTTCATCTCAACTTTGACTCTTTCGATGAAGATAGAGACACTGTTGCTCAGGCTTGGCGACAGGCCGAGGTCGCTCATTTGGTTCACTCGTGCGTGGATCCTTCTGAGTTTTTAAAAATTCAGGCGATCGCTCAGCGCTACCCAGAAATTTCCATTGCGGTAGGGTTGCACCCTTTGGATATGGACAAATGGACAGAAGGCACCGCTGCAGAGATCGCTCGTCTGGCGGCATCTGAACCAAAGGTCGTTGCCATTGGAGAAATGGGCCTGGATTTTTACAAGGCTGCGGACAGGATCGTTCAGGAGCAAGCATTTGTTGCGCAGCTAAGGATCGCTCAGGATTTGGATCTACCCGTGATCATCCACTGTCGAGACGCAGCGGCAGAGATGGCTGCGTTGCTAGAGACCTTCTTTGAGGAGCAGGGGCCAGTGAAGGGAGTAATGCACTGCTGGACGGGCACTCCAGAAGAAACCCAGCGTTTTTTGAACTTGGGATTTTTTATTAGCTTTAGTGGCATTGTTACCTTTAAAAATGCTGCTCAGGTCAAGGCTTCAGCGAGGATGGTACCGAGCGATCGCATCTTGATAGAGACAGACTGTCCGTTCCTATCGCCAGTGCCAAAACGAAAAGAAAAGCGCAATCAGCCCGCATATGTCCGCTATGTAGCGGAGCATGTGGCGGAGCTGAGGGGAATTCCTTTGGCCGAGCTAGCCGAACAGACCACTCAAAATGCCCAGCGGCTGTTTCAACTGCCGGCTGAGCTAGTGGCTTGAAAGGCCGAAACGCTGGCATAAAAGACGTGTACGCCGTTACTTAGGAGCCCCTAATTTTTCTCAGCGTCTTTCTTCACATGCCGCGATTTCATTTATACAGATCAGAAAAAGTTGGCAAGCGTCAGCATCTTGACAATATGATATTTTTAAGATCCAAGTTTTTAGACTATGATAGATAAGCCAAAAAATATCTTCTATAATCCTTGACTTTATTTGCAGATCTACCACATCGCGCTGCGATGTCTCTGTTTCCTTCTACTCGGAGCTTTGCCGCTTCGTAGGGTGAACTACAGCGATCGCCATTAAGGGCGATTTAACACCCCATATTGGTTAATCACTCACTGCGATTACTTTTGAATTTTCCTGACTTCCCCCCTCAGACAAGAGCAAGTTTAGAATTCTTAACATCTTCACTTCAGGGTCAACCGCCCCCTGGGCCTATCTGAGTGCCGCGAGCAAAGCTTTTGCGGGCGGATTGGCTAGATGTGTAGGGCTTCAGCCCTAGCTTCGCTTTTGACAGCACCATTCAAAGCAATTTTCGTCGGCTGCTTGCCAATCGCTGTAAGCACGTTTGTATTCTAGAGCCAATACCCTTAGTTTCGAGTCAATAGCTTGCCCACATGCTAAGTTTCTTCCCGGTAAATTTCTGGCTCTATAAAACCGTTCCCCGCCTGTATGTTTTATGAAACTTTCTACCACCCCTGATTTTGCTATTGAAGCATAAGCTTTTTGCTTCATCTTCGGCTCCATAGCAGCTCCATCTGCTTTTGATACCCACCCTATTGTCTAAACGTTTGCCTGCTCGGCGCGATTTTGAGGAAACGCATGACTGATTCCACCCTTGTCACTATTGAACCCACGACTAACCCTGCTGCGACGATTAATCCTGCCGTTAATCAAACGCCCGTTCACCTGCTGCCTGATCTCGTCGAGATTCAGCGGGCGAGCTTTCGCTGGTTTCTATCTGAAGGTCTTGTGGAAGAGCTTGAAAGCTTTTCTCCAATCACAGACTACACTGGCAAGCTTGAGCTTCACTTTTTGGGCAAGGACTACCGTCTAAAAGCTCCTAAGTACATGGTGGATGAGGCCAAGCGGAGAGATAG
>JBBQAC010000223.1:0-7598 GCA_038315915.1 Phormidesmidales cyanobacterium | reverse complement strand
ATTGGTCAACGGGTTCGCTACAACGAGGCGCTGAAAGCGCAAGGGCGCAAGGCTCAGTTCACGCTGCTGAGAGCATTGGAGATACCGGCTGAGGCGGCTGTTGCCAGGGGGTTGGCGATCAATCAGGGTGATCCCGTTGCCTTGATCGAGCGGCTTGGTATGGCCGACGGCGAACCCATCAGTGTCGGTAGTGGCTACTTCCCGCTGGCGCTATTCCCGGATTTGCTCACCGCCGAGAGCTTAGCGGCCTTTGAGAAAACAGGTTCAATCTCACAGTGGCTGAGCGATCGCTACGGCGTTGACCACATTCGCCGCCGCACATCGGTATCAGCCCGGCAGGTGCAGCCGCGAGATGCCAAGTTGCTACAGCTACCTTTAAACCAGCCAATTTTGCTGGCAGAGTCGGTCAATGCCGATCAGCAAGGGCGACTGATTGAATATGGGGTAGCGCGGTTGAGGGGCGATCGCATGGAACTGGTCTTTGACAACGAAAGCCACAGCCTAGACGAATCGGCGACGCAACCAGGCTGAAGCAGAGTCGATCACACCCACTACCACCACCAAAATAATCAAAATGGCGCAGACTTTCGTATAGTCAAACGAACGAAAGCTTTGATAGAGAGAGACGCCAATGCCGCCCGCCCCGACAATTCCCAACACCGTCGCCGAGCGCACATTAGATTCAAACCGGTAGAGAATGTAGGAGATCCAGAGCGGAATCACCTGCGGAATCACCCCAAATAAAATCTCTTGCAGCTTACTTGCCCCGGTTGCCCGCACCCCTTCAATCGGGCCAACTTCAATATTCTCAATCGCTTCAGAAAAGAGCTTGCCGAGTATGCCTGCCGTATGTACAAAAATGGCCAGCACTCCGGCAAACGGCCCCAGTCCTACAGCCACCACAAACACCAGCGCAAACACAATCTCATTGATCGCCCGCATCGCATCTAAAACGCGCCGAGTCGGCTGCACAATCCATATCGGGCACAGGTTAGCCGATGCCAAAATTGAGAGCGGCGCAGCCACAATCACCGCTAGCAGCGTGCCCCAAATTCCCATGCCAATGGTTTCAATAATGTCTGTCAGGTAAGAAGACCAGTCAGAAAAATTAGGCGGAAAATAGCGGCTGATATATTCGCCCATCGTGCTGCCACCTTCGGCCAGCTCAACCAGGTCAATTTCGCTGACGACTGCCGAGTAGTAGAGGAGAGCGATCGCTCCCAACCCAAATGCAGCCCACCGCGCTAGCTGCGCAGAGGTAAGGCGATCGCGCGCCTGCATCTCCACCACCGCTGGAGAAACCGGAAGCGCATATTTCTCAGAGTTAAGAGCCATAACTACCGTTCGCCCGTAAAAAGAAAAATCAGGCGGTTGCCGTTAACCAGCGCCTAAACCGCCTGACGTAACGTGAGTACTGATGCCAAACTAAGGAATAAGAACTTAATGAGACGCACAATTCCTGAGCCCTCATCCCCAACCCTTCTCCCCCCGGGAGAAGGGGGCCGGATCTTACTCCCTCTCCCCCCGGGAGAGGGCTGGGGTGAGGGCCGCGAGGCGGACATGAATGGTCAGCTATTAAATCCTCGTTCCTAACTTCGTGCTTACTGCACCGCCTTTAGCTCTTTATTCAGTTCGTCTAGCTTCTCCTGCTTAGCCGCGTCGTCCATGCTGGTGTCGTTTTGCACTTCGAGAATGCTCTTACCGATCTCCAATTCGCGTACCGTGTTCCAGGTAGCGTCGTCGGCTTTGTCAAAGCCCTCCCATTCCAAAGGCCCCAAAATAGCCTCGTCATCGTAGCCGTAGAAGAAGTCTTTGATATCGCTCTTTAAGCAGTCTGGAAGATCCTTGCGATAGGCGATTGGGTCGCTGGGAATTTCAGGCGATGTCCAAATCACCTGAATGTTTTCGAAGGCAGTCGGATCGTTTTTCTCAACTTCAACGAGAGATTCACTGTTGTTAGTGGCGACATCTACCTGATTGTTGGCAACTGCCAGGGCTGTTGCCTCATGGCTACCGGCGAAGACCAGTTCCTTAAAAGCCTGCTCAGGGTCAACGTCATTTTTCGCAAAGACGTAGTAGCTAGGTACCAAAAAGCCCGAGGTAGAGTTGGGATCGTTAAAGGCAAATGTGAGATTGGCAGCATTCTTCACTACATACTCGTCGCCATCACCTGCTTCGACATCAATATCTGCCAGGATAGGATTGTCCTTGTTGGTAATGAGATAGGCGTAGTAGCCCTTTGTGCCATCGCTGTTGACGGTTTGGGCAAAGGCTTCGGCGTCAGAGCGCTCAGCCGCTTCGATATAAGACTTGCCGCCGAACCAGGCCATTTGTACTTTGCCTGCGCCCATCGCTTCAATCACGCCTGCATAGTCAGTAGCGTAAGAGGCTTTCACATCGCGGCCCAACGCTTCAGACATGGCGGCGATGAACGGCTCCCACTTGGGTTTTTGGTTGTCTTGCGACTCAGTGGAGATAATGCCAAAGTCTAGCTCGGTTAGCTCCGGGGCGCATGCTGCGGCTTCATCAGCAGTCTCTGTAGCCACGTCAGCTTCTGGCTCAGCGCCGCCACTGCAACTGCTTAAGACGCCACTGCTCAACAGCGTCACCATCAGTAAAGAAGTCCATTTTCTAGCGGATTGTTGAAACGATTTTTGTAGCATTGAATACTCCTGGGGGCATGAAAGTGAACAACATTAAGGCGGGCGATCGCCACCCGAAAATCGAGATTGATCCGTTGGTTTTTAGTCAGGGGTTTTAACCGGTCAGCATCTCTGCATGGCCCCGCTGCACCAGCTCTTCGGCAGCGGCCCCATAGATATTGTTAAGCTGCTCATCGTCGAGCGCTGCGGTCTCCCCATCGAACTGCACAGTGCCGTCTCTCAGGGCGATTGAGCGATCGCAGTAAAACCGCACCATCTGCACCTGATGCAGTGAAGTGATGACGGTAAGACCGCGCTCCCGATTGAGATCCACCAGCAGTTCCATCACTCGCCGGGCCGACTCCGGGTCAAGCGAAGCAATCGGTTCGTCAGCTAATATGATTTGGGCTCCCTGCATCAGGCAACGCGCGATCGCCACCCTTTGCTGCTGTCCGCCTGAGAGCAACGCCGCCCGCTTATAGGCTTGGCTCAAAATGCCTACCCGGTCTAGCGCTGCTAACGCTCGCGTTTTTTCCGCCTTGTTGAATAGGCGAAAGGCAGACCGGACAGACGACGTTCGCGATAGATTGCCAATCAGCACATTTTCCAACACGCTGAGGCGGCTAACCAGATTAAACTGCTGAAAGATAAAGCCGACTTGAGCACGCAATTGGCGAGCTTTAGAGTGCAGCTTGCCGTCACTCTGTAGCGGCGTATCAAAAATCTTGACCGTGCCGCTATCGGCCATTTGCAGGCCGTTGATTGTTCTCAGCAGCGTCGATTTGCCAGAGCCCGAAGCGCCTACAAGCGCCACCATTTCACCATTGCGAGCAGTAAAACTTACCTGCTGCAAAGCTGGAATGCCCCTGAAACTTTTGCTTAAGCTGGTAACGGTTACCGCTGGCTGATTCAGTAAGCTCTCGATACTGATGTCTTTCTCAACAGAAACCACGACATTACTAGATGCTAAACCGCTCCATTACTTAACCATATTGATCAAGTTGGTACTTTAAGCGAGTACGGTCGGCAGATTAAATGTAAGTTAATTGAGAACCACGCTTGTGATCGAGTGCATCCCACTTTTGCGAGTAGTTGCCGCCCTCACCCTAAATCCCTCTCCCGAGGGGAGAGGGACTTTGAATCCGGCTCCCTTCTCCCCTCGGGAGAAGGGTTGGGGATGAGGGCTTCGATGGTCTACACAAGTGGGATGCACTCCTTGTGATCGGCGTGGCTGCACGGGCTACCACAGTACCTGCCAGGGTGCTGTCTAACGTGAGAAACCAGCGATAGATTGAAGACTCAGAAAGGGGTATTCGAGGGACTATGCTATGCGATCGCTACAGCAAATAGTAATTCCAGCTTGGGTTGAAGGGTTGCTGATCGGCAGTTGTCTAAGTCTGCTGTGGATTCCGTGGGCGATGACTGCGCCCGTAGAGGGGAACCCCCAAAGCATCTCTCTCGACAGCGTTGAAAGCAGCCTTTTAGCGCCCAGTCATGCTATCTATCAACTGAACCCATAATGATGTCTACGCTGCCTAGAATTGGCATAATGTCAGCAAGCTTCACGCCCTTGAGCAGATTGGGCAAAATTTGCAAATTGTTAAAGTCAGCCGCCCGAATCTTCCAGCGCCACGGAAAGACACTGTCCTCACCGATGATATAGACGCCGACTTCGCCCTTGCCGGTTTCTACCCGCACGTAGTGCTCACCTTCGGGAATTTTGAACGTGGGCGCAATCTTTTTGCCGGCAAACTGATACTCAAAGTCGTTCCACTCAGACTTGGGGCCACCGGCCATGCGCCTAGCTTCCAAATTCTCAAATGGCCCGCCCGGTAGCTGCTTAATCGCCTGACGAATAATTTTCACCGACTCGCGCATTTCGCCAATGCGCACAACGTAACGGGCAAAGCAGTCGCCTTCAGTGGCCCACTGCACATCCCAATCCAGCTCGTCGTAGCGCTCGTAATGGTCTACCTTGCGCAAGTCCCACTTTACGCCAGAAGCCCGCAGCATCGGGCCAGAGCAGCCCCAGTTGATCGCATCTTCGCGAGACATGGTGCCTACCCCTTCAACCCGGCGGCGGAAAATGGGGTTGTTGGTGATGAGCTTTTCGTACTCGTCAACCTTAGGCATGAAGTAGTCGCAAAAGTCTTCGCACTTATCGATCCAGCCGTAGGGCAGGTCGGCAGCAACACCGCCGATGCGGAAGTAGTTGTTATTGATTAGGCGCGCGCCGGAAGCTGCTTCCCACAGGTCGTAGATCAGCTCGCGCTCACGGAAAATGTAAAAGAAGGGCGTGGTTGCACCCACATCGGCCATGAAGGGGCCAAGCCAGAGCAGGTGGTTGGCAATGCGGTTTAGCTCCAGCATAATCATGCGGATGTAGCTAGCCCGCTTGGGCACTTCAATATTGGCAAGCTTTTCGGGCGCGTTAACGGTAATGGCTTCATTGAACATGCCAGCGGCGTAGTCCCAGCGGCTGACATAGGGCACGAACATGACGTTAGTACGGCTTTCGGCAATTTTTTCCATGCCGCGATGCAAGTATCCAATGACCGGCTCAACGTCGATCACGTCCTCGCCATCTAAGGTGACGATCAGACGGAGCACCCCGTGCATAGACGGATGGTGCGGCCCCATGTTGATAACCATGGGTTCGGTCTTGGTTTGCAGCGTAGCCATAGTTACCAGATTTCCTCTACTGTTTCTATTGTCATACGTTTACTCTAAAGATTCAACGTCAAAACAATATTAGTTGCAGCCGTCAGCATTGTTCGCGAGCCATTATAAAGTAGCGCTTTTCAAGCTTTCTTAACAGCTAGTTTTTCCCTATCAAAGCCATAAAAATATGCCTGAAGACGTATCCACTCAGCCTTTTTTTCATATTCCTGTGCTCAGCGAAGCCGTACTCGCAGGCTTACAGGTGAATGCGGGTGGGCGATATCTGGATGCTACGGTCGGCGGGGCGGGGCACAGCTTACTTATATTACAGGCTGCGCCAGCAGTAGAACTGGTCGCACTCGATCAGGACTTGCAGGCACTGGCGGCGGCTGAGGCGAGGCTGGCTGAGTTTAGCAATCGCGTTACCTACCATCACAGCAATTTCTCCCAATTCGAGCCGGGAGAACTCCGATTTGACGGCATCCTGGCCGATATTGGCGTCAGTTCGACTCAGCTCGACCAGTCAGATCGGGGCTTTAGCTTTCGCCACGAGGCTCCTTTGGATATGCGAATGGACAGTACTCAGGCGCTGACTGCCGAGGAGATTGTCAACCATTGGGATGAAAAAACGCTGGCCGATACGATTTACGAATATGGGGAAGAAAGGCTCTCTCGACGGATTGCCAGACAAATTGTGGAGAAGCGACCGTTTGGGACAACAACGGAATTGGCAGGCGCGATCGCCCACGCCTACCCAGCCAAAGCCCGCCATGGCCGCATTCACCCGGCAACCCGCACCTTCCAGGCCCTACGGATCGCGGTCAACAGTGAACTCAAAATACTAGAAGAATTCCTCGCTAAAGCGCCCGACTGGCTCGCACCGGGCGGACGGCTGGCCATCATCAGCTTTCACAGCCTGGAAGATCGGATTGTGAAGTATGCCTTTCGAGGTGACGCGCGGTTAGATATTGTGACGAAAAAGCCGATTGTGGCGACGCGGGAAGAAGTAAGAGAGAACAAGCGATCGCGCTCTGCCAAGCTAAGAGTGGCCGAACGCAAGGCGCTGTCGAGTGATCCTTAGCTCGAAGTCATCCCGGCGATATGGGCTCAGGTTGTTTCTTCTACTTTTGCAGGCAACAAATACAGCAGTCCCGATACCCAGGTGAGGATAACAGCTACCCAAAAGAGAACGATGCCTGCTGTTTGCCACAGACCCGTCAGCGGTGCCAGTAGCAGCGCGATCGCCCCAATTTGCACCACTGTTTTCGCCTTGCCCCAAATCCCCGCGCCCGGCACCTTACCCTGCTGAAAAGTAGGATTGACCCGCCAGCCCGAAATCGTCAGCTCGCGCGCCAAAATCAAAAACACTCCCCAGGCGGGCACTTCGCCTAGCCCCACCAAAGCCACCAGCGGAGCCAGCACCAGCAACTTGTCGACCAGCGGATCTAAAAACTTGCCCACATCACTCACCTGATCGAGCCGACGAGCCAAATAGCCATCCAGCCAGTCCGTACCCGCAAAAATCACAAAGGCCACGACGCTCAGCCAGCGGCGGTAGTCAGTCGGTTCTAGCAGCGCAATCAAGACAATCGGCACGCCCAGCAAGCGAGAAACCGTAATCCAAGTCGGTAAATTCATCGTTCCTCGTTCCGCCTTCCGCCTTCCCCAGACTGACCATAAGTCAGCTCTCCAGAAACGTAGCTATGCGGCTCTACGTGAATGGTGACGCGCGTGGGGCCGAATTCCTCTTCGAGCTGCTGCTCTACCTGCTCGGTAATATTGTGAGCGCTCAGGACGTCCTTAGGCTCCACAATCAAGTGCATGTCAATAAAAACTTGACGGCCCAACAGTCCGCGTGAGGCGATACTGTGGCAGTTGAGCACGCCGGGCACCTGCATGACGGCTGCATGGATGGCTTCGGGGGCGATCGCCATCTCATCCACCAGCCAGGGCAAATTAGCCGATAGCACCACCCAGCCACTGCGAATCACCAGCAGCGCCACTGGAAAAGCCAGCACCACATCTAACCACTGAATACCCACCCACACGCCAATCAGACCGCCCAGCACCGCAATGGTGATCCAAATGTCACTCATCGTGTGCTGCGCATCCGCAATCAAAATATTACTGCCCAGGCGTTTGCCCACCTGTCGCTCATAAAAAGCAACAAAAATATTGATGCCCAGCACCGCCAGCAAAAACCACAGAGACAGCGCTCCCATCGTTACCGGCTCGCCGCCGAAGATCAGCCGCTCGCCAGCGCCCTTCAAAATTTCAAAGCAGGCAATGCCCAAA
>JBBQAC010000362.1:0-3273 GCA_038315915.1 Phormidesmidales cyanobacterium | reverse complement strand
TGGCTCCCGGTACGCTGGTAATAGATGAGGACGCTTCCCCCACTGAGCTGACTCTGATTGACTATAGTGAAACCTCGGCAATTCGGCGGAAATTGCGATCGCCCGAAGAAGCCGCCGCTCATCTCGATACCCACAGCATTTCCTGGATAGACTTGCAGGGATTGGGCAATGAAGACGTGCTCAACCGATTGGGCCGGGTCTTCCACCTGCACCCACTGGTTCTCGAAGATGTGGTCAACGTCCCACAGCGACCCAAAATTGAGTACTACGACGACCAGGTGCTGATTATCACTCGCATGGTGATGATGGCGGAGGAAAGCGATGACGACGACCCGCACTTTACCAGCGAGCAGCTTAGCTTTGTCCTCGGTCGTAACTATCTGTTGACCGTGCAGGAAGAACTCGACCAGGACTGTCTCGATCCGGTGCGCAACCGCATCCGCCAGAACGTCGGTCGAATTCGCAGCGAAGGCGCGGACTATTTAGCCTACGCCCTTTTAGATGCGGTAATCGACGCCTACTTCCCCGTACTCGAAGAATACGGGGAATATATCGAGTCATTGGAAGACGAGGTGATTTTCAACCCAACCCGGCACACCGTGCAGAAAATTTACCGGGTGCGGCGCGAACTGATGTCCTTACGGCGCTCAATTTGGCCACAGCGCAACGCCCTCAATCAGCTCATTCGCGACGGCAGCAGCGATTTGATCAGCTCAGAATCGAGGGTGTACCTGCAAGACTGCTATGACCATGTAGTGCAGGTGCTCGACATTGTTGAAACCTACCGCGAACTCACGGCCAACCTGATGGATGTGTATCTTTCCTCCGTCAGCAACCGGATGAATGAAGTGATGAAAACGCTGACAGTAATTTCGTCAATTTTTATCCCGCTCACTTTTATCGTCGGCGTCTATGGGATGAACTTCAATCCAAACGTTTCTCCCTGGAACATGCCGGAATTAGAAGCTTACTGGGGCTATCCTATTTGTTGGGGGGTAATGATTGCGATCGCCTTGGCCCTGTCTTACTATTTTTGGCGAAAAGGTTGGTTCGATGACACAGCCACCAAAGTGCGCAAGCTATAGTGCTTCTAACTTCGGTACACAGCCCTGATAAGATACCTCAGATAAAGCGCTTTCGATATTGACTTCAGAAATACTGACTAACCGCAATCAGCAAGGTATGCCCTGTCATGGATCTCAAAACCTTAATTAAAGACATCCCCGACTTTCCGCAGGAAGGCATTATCTTTCGAGATGTGACCACCTTGCTACAAGACCCCGAAGGCTTGCAGCATACGGTCACTCAGCTCAGCCAACGCAGCGCAGTGCTCAACCCAGACTGTGTCGTAGGTATCGAGTCACGGGGATTCATCTTTGGGATGCCGGTTGCCCATCAGCTCAACCGGGGATTTGTGCCAGTTCGCAAAGCCGGAAAGCTGCCGAGAGCGGTCTACGGGGTTGATTACGATCTGGAATATGGTACAGATCGCCTGGAAGTGCACCAGGATGCCTTTGCCATGGACAGTCGGGTGCTGATTATCGACGATTTGCTAGCGACAGGAGGCACCGCCGCCGCCGCTGCTCGCTTGGTCAAAAAAGCAGGCGGCATTGTCGCCGGGTTTGTCTTTGTGATCGAACTGAAAGACCTGGCCGGGCGCAATAACCTCCCTGACGATGCGCCGGTCGTTAGCCTGGTTCAGTACTAGCCTTTGCACCTTGCTTTCTGCCCTTTCTTTTACGTAGGCTTATGTCGCCATCTACTCACCACCTTTCTCTGTTCAATAGAACCGGCCTGCTTGCCCGAGATCTGGTCACAGGTGAGACCACTCGCTACATTGTCAAACGGCTGATACAGGCGGTGATTACCTTACTGCTGGCCAGCGCCTTTAGTTTTTTGGTAGTGCAGCTCGCGCCCGGAGATTTTTTGACGCCGTTTCGGCAAAATCCTGAGATATCGCCTGAGACGCTAGCTTCGCTAGAGCAGCAGTTCGGGCTTGATCGGCCAGTGTGGTTTCAGTATTGGAGCTGGCTTAAGCAGGTGGTGACTGAGTTTAACTTTGGCCTTAGCTTTGCCTATCAGCGGCCTGCTTTAGAAATTTTGTGGGAACGGGTGCCGAATACGCTGCTGATATCGATCGCTTCTATTATCGTGACCTGGGCGATCGCCATTCCCCTCGGCATCATCAGCGCCGTCAATCAAAACCGCTGGCCCGACCGTTTTTTACGGGTGCTCAGCTACATTGGCCAGGGCTTTCCCACCCTGATTACGGGTCTGCTGCTGCTATTTTTCGCCCAGCTCACCGCGCCCCTGTTTCCGGTCGGCGGACGCACCAGCCTTTTCCACGAAGACCTCAACTGGATCGGCAAAATTCTCGATGTCGGCTGGCACCTGATTTTGCCAACGCTGGCTTTAAGCATCACCAGCTTTGCGGGCTTACAGCGCCTGATGCGCGGCCAGTTGCTAGACGTGCTCAGGCAGGACTATATTCAGACGGCGCGGGCCAAAGGGCTACCCGAAAATAGGGTAATTTACGTCCATGCGCTGCGCAATGCCATCAACCCGCTGATCACCCTGTTAGGTTTCGAGTTTTCGGCGTTGCTGAGCGGTTCGTTTATTGTAGAGAACTATTTTGGCTGGCCTGGACTGGGCACGCTGACACTAGAAGCGGTGCAGAAGCAGGATCTGTATCTGATTATGGCCAGCCTGGTGTTGGGAGCGGTGATGCTAATTATCGGAAACCTGCTGGCAGATCTGACGCTGTCGTTTGTCGATCCCAGGATCAAAATTTCCAATTTGAATTAACGGGGCACAGGGGATCTTTTGATGAATCAAGCACGCTCTTTTGCCAGCCTGCTGATTGGCTTTGTGGTATTTGGGGTGGTGCTGTGGATTGCCCGCACGGTACATCAAGAGCTAAACGATGCGGGCTTTGCGCAGACGGTGCTGATCGGCATCGGCGGCTGGGCGCTGGGCTGGCTGGTCGGCTTTTTGGTGTCACCCAGCACCAGCCAGGAAATCAAAAAGTTCAGTCAGGCAGCTTCGACCATTGGCGCTTTTATCCTCGGGTTTGCGCTGGCTAAGCTGGAGCCTTCGCTGACACCGCTGTTTGAAAACGGGCGGCTGATCAATGAGCCCATATACGGCATTCGGCTGCTGATTTTTATGATTTGCTTTGCGATCGCTGCCATCAACATGTACGTCTACCGCGAAGGTAGGCGCTACTAAAAGTTGAATACCTCCACAGCTCTGGTTCAACTCCTGCGACCGAGT
>JBBQAC010000089.1:0-14955 GCA_038315915.1 Phormidesmidales cyanobacterium | reverse complement strand
GCGACGGGTTAGCAAACCTGCTACGGTGCCGGAAGCATAGCCGCCAATCCCGTTGGTGACCAGCCACTCCCGCGATTCTGCATTCTGAAGCGTGCCGCAAATCTCTCGGCCAAATTGAATGCTCATGGGTGAAGTCTCATAGGTGAATTCACAAGTTGAAAATTATCCCAATAGAACAGGTAGCAGTACGCCCAGCCCAATCGAGAAAAGCCACAGGGCCGGGGTGGGTGTTCCTACCGGGCGACGGCGACGCGCTTCGCGGGCGGCAATGCGAGGATCGAGCAGTCGCCAGTGGGCATGACGACGCTCTAAAGCGAGAAAGGCGATCGCCGTAGCTGCCCCATAAATCAAGTGACCGATCAAAACGGGCAGTGCCTCATTTGCCGCCGTAGTTGTCCAGGTGACAGCGCCGTTAAGCAGCAGTGGCATGAGCGTCAGCGGCCCCAAAAACCACCAAATGAGACCGTAGAGCAGACCCCAGGCAATGCTCGCGCCTACGTTAGACGCTTCTCGCTGAAACAACAGCCCGTAGCTCATGCCGATGACGGTGCTAATCAGCATGTGAACCACAAAGCCCAAGATAATAGAAGAACCGCCTACCAGCGTTGCCATAGTGGGCAAAAGGCCGATTTTTAGCATGACCAGACTGAAGAGTAAACCCCCTACCAGGCTGGCGATCACCCCCCAGGTGAGCGAATACAGAATGCGAGAACCCGGCCCTTCTGGCTCGCGGTTAATCGGATCTGAAGCGATAAAGAAATTGACCCACAGCCGATCAATCCCAGCGTAAATGAGACCGACTAATAGCCCATAAACAATATGACCTACCAACAAACCAAACAAATCGCCGCCTCGTCCATACGACCAATCCAGCGGTTGACCTGATCCGAGGGGCAAAAGGGTTAGCGGGCCGATAAACCACCACAATAGGCCATAGGTAAACCCCCAGCCGAGACTAGAGCCATAGCTACGAATATCCCGCTGAAACAAAATTCCAAAGCAGATACCCACCAGCCCAGCCACGATAAAATGCAGCGCTACTCCCACTAGCCGTGACTGAGTGTTGAACAACCCAGCCATAAGCGGGAAAAAGTCAGCCGCCTCCATCCACTTGCCAAATACCCAGCCGCTTAAGAGCCCCGCTAATCCGCCGCCGACAATCGCGCGGGGCAGGCTAAACGGGATCAGCGTGGGCTGCGGCTGAAAGCTACCCCAAATTCCTAATCCTAATCCCAGTGGGAGACCAAAGCAAAGCAGAAAAGCCGCTAGGGCAGGAAAGCGATCGCGAGCAATATCCAACATTTCCACGCCCGGTGCGGCCCCCGCCATCAGGGGTAAAATGCCCACAGGCAAAGCTAACCACAGGAGAAAAGCAGAAGCCAGACCCCAAACTAACCCTGCACCGGGGCTGACCGCGCGCGGGGTCGCCAACAGCGCAAACAACAGACCGTAAAACCCACCCAGCAAACTAGCCGTAGTCATCGCCATCGGCATCATCAGGCCGTATTGCACTCCCCCTAGCAGGCCAATTAAGATGGATAGCGCGATCGCTATCAGCCATTGAGACCGTCTCACATCTGGTTGAACAGAAATAGAATTAGCCATTTTTTAACCCCGCTGCTCGGTGAGGTCGATGGTTTGAACAATATCGCGTGGGAAGAACAGCTCAATAATCCAATCGAATAGCACTCTAATTTTGCGCTCCAAACCCGGTAGCGTAGCCAGGTAGAGACCGCGCCACATAAACCACGCCACTAAGCCAGAGAACTGCACAGACCGATTCGTAAGCGGCAACGTCACCTCAGCGCAAGCGAGGTGATGGCCGATCAAACAAAGTGCGCCCCGCGACTTAAAGTGAAAAGATCGAAGAGATTTATCCTGAAAGCTAGCGTAGAGGTTGTATGCTAAAGTTTCAGCTTCGCGCAGGGCAAACTGGGCCGTCGGCGGATAGGGCTTTCCAGTCTTAGCATCGGTCACAGCCGCGCAATCGCCCACTGCCCAAACACCTGCCCACTCTGGCACGGCCAGCGTGCTATTGACGACAACCGCGCCGCGCTGACTCTGTTTGACTGGCAGCGTCTTGAGCAGCGGATTTGGCGTCGTTCCGGCTGTCCAGATTAGCGTTTGGGCCGGAATCTCTTCTCCCGACTTTAGAACAACTGTCCCCGGTCTAGCATCTGCTAGGCGCTCATTGAGCTTGAAGGTGACGCCTCTAGCTGTCATTTGCTTGAGCGCGTAAGTAGCGAGCGGTTCGCTAAGCTCAGGTAGGATGCGATCGCGTGAATGAATCACCACAATTTGAAGGTCTTCAGCCCGCAGCGTGGAGTAGTCAACTAAAATGCCCCGCGCCAAGTCATTCAGCGATCCGGCTAACTCCACGCCTGCAAAACCACCCCCTGCCACCACAAACGTCAGCAGCTCGCGCCGTTTCTCAGGATCTCGCTCACGATCAGCCTGCTCAAATCGGTCAATCACATGATTGCGAATGCGAATCGCGTCGAGCAAAGTTTTAAAGTCGAAGGCTAGCCTTTGAACATTCTCCATGCCCAAATAGTTAGAGACCGCTCCGAGTGCCAAAACCAAATGGTCGTAAGTCAGTTCTAAGACAGTCTCGGTACTGTCAATAGCCGCGTCCTGCATCGCCAAGGTGACCCGGCGAGCCGCCAAATCTACCTTGGCAACCCGCCCCCGAATCACGCGGGTTCGGCGCAGGCTAGTGCGCAAAGGCGTACTGATATGGGTCGGCTCCAGGCTACTGCCCGCCACCTCTGACAGCATGGGTGTAAATAGCAGGGCGTTAGTATCGCTCACCAGCGTTAGGGCGACCGAGCTATTCCCGCCGATTAGCCGCTCTAACGCTGCTGCTGTAGTCATCCCCGCGAATCCGCCGCCCAAAATTAGGATTTGGGCAGGTTTTTCGCGGGGCGGTGGAGTAGGGACAGATTCTGCCCCCCACCGCCAGAAAGCTAAATCGTTCAGCGCTTGAGTCAGCAGTCCGAGACTTGCACCGTACAGCACCCAGCCGACCAGATCGGGAAACAGCGATCGCATTTCCTCTGCTGTCCACTGTGGGGGCTGACCCATGAAGAGCGGAAACACAATCACACTGAGGATGCTCCAGATCGGAATGCCCAACGCTGCCCCTATCATTAACCCATCTATGTAGGCAACCCGGACAGGGGCAAACGCTACCGCATACCCTATTCCCAGCAGCATTCCTAAGATGATGCCGATACCGCCGTGGCCGATAGTTGCCGTTAAAGCTATGCTGCTTAACAGTCCCGCTATCAGCCCGATCAAGCCCCGCCGTCGATATCTGTTCATCCGACTCTTCCTCTAACAACCCGTTTCTCAAAGACTCCCTTCTAGTGAGTATCCATATCCCGGTAGCCATTGTTGTTTCGGTAGCCGTATATCGCTTTGAGAGACTCTCCTAAAGACCACAGCCCGCCGCCCAAAATCAGCACATCCTTCAATAGAAACTGACCTGGAATAGGAGAGAGGGCAGGAAAACCAACAGTCGGCTCCCAGCCAGGCGTAGAAAGGATAAAGCTCAGCGTCAGCAGAGAGGTGATGATGGCCATAGCGCTGCCCAGGGCGCAGGCGATCGCCGACCAGGGCCGAACTGCCAGCAAAAAGGCCGTCATAAGTTCAATGATGCCAATGACGTTCGAGGTTCCCTGATCGCCAAATGCACCCAGCATCCAGCTCATAAAAGGACTGTTAGCGACGAGCGGTTTGATCGCCTGCGCCTCAAAGGGCAAAAACTTCAGCAATCCGATCCACAAAAAGATTAGAACCAGTCCATACCGAAGAATCAGAAATCCCAGATTCTCAATATTTTGACTTAGCGCAATTTTGTCTTGTCTAGTCGTTGTCATGGGGCTTCTCCTAGTTTTTTTACGGGTTAATGGGCATTCGTAAAGGATTGTTTATCTTAACTAAAACTCTCGAAAGGCTTAGGCACGGAGCCCTCGAAAAGCGGTGTTTTAAAATCAGTTCTTTAAAGCTCATTTAAAATCTCTCTATTTCATTCGCTCTTTCAGGTGGTCGCCTACTCGTAGCGCGTTGGCAATAATGGTCAGCGTCGGGTTCACACCCGAATTGGACGGGAAAAAGCTGCCGTCAACGACATAGAGATTGTCCACATCGTGCGCCCGACAGTTGAGATCTAGTACTGAGGTCGCCGGATCTTCTCCAAAGCGACAGGTGCCACACTGATGCCCGACAGCCTGCAAGGGAATACTGTTACGCGGATAAATGCCCAAAGGAACAATGTAAGGCTGCATTGAATGATCGCTCTCTTTCAACACCTCTAGCCAGCGTTTGGCCAAGCGCTCATGGGCCTTAGTATTTGTGGGCGTATAGTCCAAACATATTTTGTCGTCCATCAGGCGGACTCGATTGTTTGCATCGGGTAAGTCTTCTGACTGTAGCCACCAGCCGGTCGAACGCCGGGCGATTTGATCGAGTCCAAAGCCGGGAACTAGCTTGGCCAAAGGGGCGAGTACCGGGGGGGCTTCAGCCGGAATCATATCACCTAAAATGTTGCCGGTGTTCTGTACTTGGCCCATCGGATAGGGAAAGTCTGCTTCACCCCAATAAAAGTCATTGAGCGCAATGGTCTTCTGGTAGACGGCAGGGTTGGGCTTGGCGCTAACGGCTAAAATAGCGGTGGCCAAATGCTTCATAAAGTTGCGCCCGACCTGATCGGAGCGATTGGCCAGGCCGTTAGGATGTTGTTCATTGGCAGAGCGTAACAGCAGCAGGGCGGAGTTGATCGCACCGCAGGCAACGACTACGATACTACCGGTGAAAAACTGCGAGTGTCCTTCTATTTCTGCTTCTATCCTGCTTACTTCTCGGCCTGATGGGTCGGTGTGTAAGCGCATCACTTTAGCTTGTGTCACCAACGTGACGTTGGACTGTTGTTGCGCCGGACGCACCGCATTGATCTCTGCGTCGGCTTTGGCTTGTACCAGACAAGGGTAGCCATCGCAGGTATTGCAGCGAATGCAGGCGCTCAGCTCAGGATTGGCCTCGTTCAGCTTAATTCCCATCGGCAGGTGAAATGGCTGCAATCCCTGACGGCGCAGGTCGTCGCAAATCTCCAACATGCGCGGCTCATGGCTGACGGGAGGATGCGGATAGTCTTCGTCCATTGAGGGCTCAATCGGGTCTTCGCCCTGCAAGCCATGAACATTGTAAAGTTTCTCGGCTTCTGTGTAATACGGACTAAAGTTCCAATATTTCAGCGGCCAGGCCGGGGAGGTGCCTTCGTAGTGGGTCACCTCGCCAAAGTCTTTTTCTCGCATTCGCAAAAGGGCCGCGCCGTAGACTTTGGTGTTTCCCCCCACCCAATACCCCGTTCCGGGTCGAAAGGGCTTACCTTCGAGGTTGTACCACATTTCATCGGTGTGGTAGCGCTCTTTTTGGTAGACTTCTTTGGCATTCCAGTTTTCTTTCTCACGAGGAAGAAAGCCGCCGCGCTCTAGAATTAGAATCTTTTTGCCAGTGGGTGCCAACCGGTGGGCGAGGGTACCGCCGCCTGCTCCGGTACCGATAATGATGACATCGTAGTGTTCGCTCATCGATTTATTCCTTGAAAGACAATAGGTCTTGAAAGATAATGGAATTACAGCAGGCGATCGCTCAAATCAACCAGGTCACTGCGCTGACCTCGCTGGTAGTAGCAGTCCAGAAAAATGCAGCGCCGATGGGTGTGATGATTGAGCTTGGCGCACTTGACCGCCTGTCGCCCAAACAAAAATTGGTACAGTTCGGCGGCTGAAAACATGCCCAGCACAGGGGCAAACAGGTAAAGCGGAAAGGCCATCCAGTTTTGGGCGGCAAAGGCAGAGGCAAAGCTGCGAGCCGGGTTCATGCCGACGCCCGAGAGCGGCGATTCTAGCGAGATATAGAGTGCTAGCAAACAGCCCGCAAATAGTCCGGTGTAGCGACTGAGCGTTTTGTGATTGGTGGTGACTAAGACCATGCTCATAGTGGTAAAGGCAATGGTAAATTCGCCTGCCAGAGCGAGCATCCACCCTCGCATTCCCGGCACAGTGACGATGTAGTTAATAGGCGGACTGGTAAAAACAGCGCCCAGCAGTAAGATCGCCAGGTAAATGCCCAGCAAGGCACCCATGCACTGAAAGAGAATATAGAAAATCGCATCCTGACGCCTGACTTTTCCCAGCCGGTAAAAGGTAAGGGTAATAGCGGGGTTCAGGTGTGCGCCGGACTGTTTGCCCCAGGGCGAGTGAATGATCGCGATCGCCGTTAGCCCCATTGCAATACCCTGCAAAAACCGGCGTAAGTTCTCACTGGGAATAGCCTGATAAACCGGCGAATCAGGATATTTGAACAGGCAGGCCACCACACTTGCCACCACCAGGAAAATGGCCAGATCTGCGGCTTCCATCAAATATTCTGGCCAATGCTTGCTAAGCGTTTCCACTCTTTTCTCCCTGGCTTTCGGCGTTTTGAGAAATTAGGGTGGCGACCAACCCTGTCCAGCCGGTCTGATGACTCGCGCCTAAGCCCGCGCCATTGTCGCCATGAAAATACTCATGAAAGAGAATATAGTCGCGCCAATGGGGATCGGATTGAAACACTTCTAACCCGCCATAGACAGGGCGATCGCCTGCCGAATCTTGCTCGAAGATAGAAACTAAGCGACGAGAGAGCGCGATCGCAACTTCTTGCAGCGTCATATCCTTACCCGAACCGGTCGGAAATTCCACCGTGAACTCATCGCCGAAATATTTATGGAACTGCAACAGAGATTCGATTAGCAGGTAGTTAACCGGGAACCAAATCGGGCCGCGCCAGTTAGAATTACCGCCAAATAAACCTGTTGTCGATTCAGCCGGTTCGTAATGAACATAGTAGTTATCTCCCGGTAGCTCCAGCCTGTAGGGATGGTCTTTGTGATATTTAGAGAGGGCTCTAATGCCGTGAGGACTCAGAAACTCTTCTTCATCGAGCAGGCGCTGCAAAATCAGCTTTAGCTTTGCTCCATAAACAATCGAGAGCAGCCGTCTAGCGCCCATGCCGGGGGTTTCCATGCAGGCCACATTCTTTTTCAAATCTGGGCGTTTTTGAATAAACCACTGCATTCGCTTTTTAAAACCTGGAAACTGCTCCATGGTTTCAAATTCCAAGACATTGACGGCAAAGAGCGGAATCAGCCCGACCATAGAGCGCACCTTTAGCGGCAATTGGTGGCCATCGGGCATTCGCAGCGCGTCATAGTAAAAGCCGTCTTCCTTGTCCCACAGGGCAATGTCCGCATCGCCAATTCCGTCAATCGCATCGGCAATGTACAAAAAGTGTTCAAAAAATTTGCTGGCAATGTCTTCGTAGGCGTCATCGGCTTTGGCAAGTTCCAGGGCGATCGCCAGCATGTTCAAACAATACATTCCCATCCAGCTCGTGCCGTCTGCCTGATTGAGATAGCCGCCGGTCGGCAGCTCTTTACTGCGATCAAACACACCGATATTGTCTAACCCCAAAAAGCCACCCTGAAAGACATTGTTACCCTCCATGTCTTTGCGATTGACCCACCAGGTAAAGTTGAGCAGCAGCTTATGGAACACTTTTTGCAGGAAAGGGCGATCGCTCTGGCCATGTGATTTTTGCTCAATCTGGTAAATTCGCAGCGCCGCCCAAGCCTGCACAGGCGGATTGACATCGCTAAACGCCCATTCATAAGCGGGCAATTGGCCGTTGGGCTGCATGTACCACTCACGGGTAATGCGATCAAGCTGATGCTTGGCAAAGTCAGGATCGACCATCACCAGCGGGATCAGGTGAAACGCCAGATCCCAAGCGGCAAACCACGGATACTCCCATTTATCGGGCATGGAGAGAATGTCTTCACTAAACAGATGCGCCCACTCACGATTTCGTCCGCTCTTGCGTTCAGACGGCGGTGACGGCTGACCCGGATCACCGTCTAGCCAGTCTTGAATAACATAGTGATAGTACTGCTTGCTCCACAGCATTCCGGCAAAAGCCTGTCGCTGAATATTGCGCTGATCGGCTGAGATTGTCGAGGAGCAAACTTGTTGATAGAACTGATCTGCTTCTTGTTGGCGCAGCTTCAATATTTGAGCGAATTCTGAACCAAAAGGTGTTGCTAAATCAGGAAATTCGCTCAACCGCAGGCGAATTGTTTTGGTCTCTTCTGGCGCAAACGACAGCGGGTAGCAAGCGGCAAATTTTGTTCCCATGCGCTTGGGATTGACCGCATTTTTCTGCCCTTGCACAACGTAGTCATTAATCCCATCTTTCACATAGGGCGATTCATTCGGTGTGCCAAACAGCCGACTGTAGTTGGTTTCATTATCTGTGAACAAGAGTTCTGCGCCGCCATCACAGTAAAGCCAGCGGGGGCCTAAGGTCGGATGAGCAGCTTCAACAACGCTAAAATCTGCATCGCCAACTAGTTTGATCACTGGCTTTTCCATCTCAGGGTTCCAATCCCAGAGGTTGCGAAACCAGAGTGTAGGCAACAAGTGCAGTGTATGAGGCGTTGCCCCTCGGTTGGCGATAGTGACCTGAATCAAAATATCATCGGCAGCGGCCTTGGCATACTCTATAAAGATATCAAAGTAGCGATTCTCTTCAAAAATGCCCGTATCGAGCAGCTCAAATTCTGGATCGAACTGTCCCCGGCGCTGGTTTTCTGCGGTCAACTGCGCGTAGGGAAATGCCTGTTGAGGATATTTGTACAGACACTTCATGTATGAATGAGTCGGCGTGCTGTCAAGATAAAAGTAATATTCTTTAACATCTTCCCCGTGGTTGCCTTCATTGCCGGTTAAGCCAAACAACCGCTCCTTTAAAATTGGGTCATTGCCGTTCCAGAAGGCCAGTGCAAAGCAAAGCCGCTGACGATTATCAGAGATACCGGCAATGCCATCTTCGCCCCAGCGGTAAGTGCGTGACCTGGCCTGATCGTGAGGGAAATAGTCCCAAGCCGACCCGTAAGGGCTGTAGTCTTCTCGCACCGTGCCCCACTGCCGTTCGCTCAAGTACGGCCCCCAGCGTTTCCAGTAGGCAACTCGGTCGCGATCCTGCTGCAATCGAAGGTTTTCTGGCGTCATGGTACTTCGATGGATTTGAGTTAAACAATTTATTGAATTTTGACTGTCTTAACGGGTAAAAGAATGAGAATTAGATAAATGATCGCGAATGTTTTAAAGAAATAGGATGACTTTTGAGACTATAGCGTGGTGGCTACTGCTCCTGATAGTTCCAGAGGAGCCCGCCATCGACGAAGAAAGTTGTCCCGGTTACATAGTCAGAGTCAGAAGACGCCAGGAAAGCGACCATAGAGGCAATGTCTTCAGGCTGTCCTAAGCGGCCCAGCGGAATGTTTTTTAGCAGTGCGCCTAGCTGCTCAGGGTTGTTGAGAATTTTTGTATTGATGGGTGTTTCAATCGCGCCCGGCGCAACGTTGTTGATCGTAATTCCCAGCGGAGCGAGTTCAATGGCCAGGTTGCGAGTGAGCATTTTCACGCCGCCTTTGCTGGCACAGTAGGTGGCAAAGTGAGGAAAAGGCAACTCTTCATGCACTGAACTGATATTGATGACTTTACCTGGCTGTTGCGTTTCTATATGATGCTTAACAAAGGCTTGAGTGGCAAAAAAGACGCCTTTCAAGTTCACATTCATAACGGTGTCATAGTCGGCTTCGCTGATATCCCAAAAGTCAGCATTCTTTTCAACGCCAGCATTGTTGACCAAAATATCTAGCTTGCCAAAGTGGGCAACGCTGTCGGCAACTAGGCGCTGCACTTCAGCAACGTTCCCAGCGTCGGCTTGAACAGTCAAGCCCTCGGCCATAAAACAGTCGCCGCCTGCCGCCTTAACCTGAGCGAGGGTCTCCTCAGCGCCCTGAGGATTGGAGCGGTAGTTGATGACAATGCTGGCACCCTCTTTCGCGAGACGAATGGCGATCGCCTGCCCCAGTCCCTGACTGCTACCCGTCACCAGGGCGACTTTTCCAGTTAAATTCATGATTTCTCCTTGAGAAAATACCTCTTCACCACCCAACATTCACTGTCACCCAACATTCACTGTCAAGCGGCTACTCTCGAAACCCGGTACAACAGAATTTTTCAATTAGCGTATAGCAGCGATCTTTTTCTGTCCTTGATTCAAATCAAGTTTGGAAAATTCTTCAAAGATTCAACGGATATCAAGGCGACGATTTAGAGCTGTTGCGACGATGCAAGTAGCGTAATTTTGCGTTTTTCCCGAGCGATCGCCCCCTTGTTGACTAGCTGAGCAAGCGCCCGAGATAACACCTCCGGACTGATGCCCAGGTCGTAAGCAATGTTTTTAAGCGGCTGCTCCAGTACGACTGTGTTCTCTCCAGGCGGCATAGCCAGCCGTAAATAGTGAAGAACGCGCTCTTGGGCAGAGCGAATGCCGCGTAGCTCCAAGGTTACTTTGGTCATATGCAGCCGCTTAGCGAGTTGAGCCATAAAGGCCATGGCAAACGCTGAATCTTGCTGTAGCGCCGTTAAAAACGCCTGCTTGGGAAGCACTAAAACTTGAGTGGGTTCCTCAGCTAGTGCATTACAGGTATAGGTTCCTAGAAAAAGCGTCGCCTCAGCGCAAAGCTCACCGCTGTAGACAGCGTAATGACTGATAGGGTGCCCGTCCTGAGTATAGTGGAGTAGCCTGATCTGTCCTGACTTGACCGCGTATATGGCGCTGGCTTCCGCATCGCGGTGAAATAAAGTTTGCTCATTGTTTAAGGTTCGATAGGTAGCAACGGTTCGTAGCGGCGGCGGCAACTGGTCGATATCTGAGAAGTCCATAGCGTTTAATCTTTTTAACGTTGAGTCCTTTAGGTGGGTATTGACTCAGTATCAATGGAGAGGGCAGGCTTGGGCTGAGCAGACGCTGACGAACAACCTGAAAATAGTTAAGAACTTCCCTTTCGTTCCACAGCCAATTTTCAGATTAAAATAGCCATAAAATCATGGAAATTTAAGCAGCTTTAAGCGTATTCTCATACCAGCAGAGGCGACCCGCTGCATGGTGGAAGGCATCGTGAACCAAGCAATATTCTTGATCTCTTATGGCTACCAAAATTTTAATTCTCGATGATCCCACTAGCCTGCCGCGCTTCATTACCCTGGAACTCCAGGCAGAAGGCTATCAGGTCAGCGCTATTTGTGACCCGCTCTCTGACCGGGCGATCGCTCAAATGCAGCCCGATATAATCTTGCTAAATTGGGACTTGCGGCGAACCTCAAGCCGTCATCTTTGCCGCCAACTGCAATCTGCTTATGCCGCAGACCGCAGGCCCACTGTAATTGCTATGGTCAACAATGAAAGCGATTGCTATTTCTCACGAGAATTCGGTGCGCAAAGCTGCTTGGTCAGGCCATTTTCTATAAGTGATTTGCTGTCGGTAATTGAATACCACTTGCAGGATACTTACGAAAAATGGGATATCTCATTCGCGCCAGGAAAAACGACTGTAGCCGTTACGCCCTGTGATCTTGCTTTATGCCTGTAGCTGTTGTTGAAAGGCATGTCTCAGATCGGCGGCCAATGCCGGAACTTGAACAGCCCTACGAACTAAGTCCGAATCTGCTTCACGCACATAAATTTTGACCACATCGGCCACGCTGACGTTATGTTGATCGCGGTGGATGAGCGTGAGGGCATCGCCTGCGCCAATTTCACCCCTCTGCATAACTGAAAAGTAAATGCCGCTCAACCGGCTATTCAGAAAGCGCTTGACCATATCATCGCGGCCAAATCTGAGATTGAGCTTAAAGCAGGGGAAGCGGGGCTGTGTCACTGTAATTTCGGCGCTGCCGATGCGAAAGCGATCGCCAATATTCACCTCTGTTTCCAATAGCCCTTCAGTGGTCAAATTCTCTCCTAGTGCGCCCCAGGGAAGATCTGCTTCAGGCAGTTCTTGCTGCCAATAGGCATAATGCTCAGACGGGTAAGCGTAGATTGCTTTTTCAACGCCGCCATGAAGACTTAGGTCAGCTTGCTGATCCCCGTTCAGGTTAAGCGATCGCATCTCAATTCGCCCCTCAACCGGCTCCTTAAAAATTCCCGTCAGCACGGGCTTTCCTTTCCACATGACCTCACGTGGAAGCCCTACATTCACAGAGATAACCTGCACTGTTACCTACCTTTCGCAAGTCTGTTTTCTCGGTCATCTCTCGCATTGTACCGGCTATATGCGGCCCAAGATCATTCATCGGATGGATGCGCGTTGATTGGCGGCTGCTGGCGACGTTTGTGTCGCTTCAGGAGAGCAACGGCTGCGACGAAGACTATACAGCTAGCAATATGACACCAGAGGTAAAGTCTCGACGGCGGGAATATCAGGATATAGCCTTTGCCCTTGATCAAAGACGAAAAGCTCGAAACGCAAAACGGCATTAAGAACAGCCGGAAAGTCTGCCAGTAATCAGGCGGGGCGGGCGCGGTTTTGGTAACGCTGAGCTGAAGAGCAAAGCCGATTACCAGGGAAATGCCGACGGAATTGAGCCAAATGCTGTATCGCGGATCAAAATAGAAAGCAACCGTATCGATGTACCAAATGAGGTAGCACCACAGTACGATTTTACCTGGCCGCAACGATGCGAAGTAATCGGACATGATCAGGGTTTGATACTGGTCATTAGCTGACTCAGACTAAAATATGGGGTGAAGGCCAATTCCTCCAAGCATTATAACGATTGCTTTCAGGGGCAGCGCAAAAACTCGAACGATAGGCAAAGAGATTTACAACTATCCGCTGCAACATGATCTGCTAGGCGGCTATTTGACTACTGTAAGGGAAGAAACCTGACTTGCCCTTCCCACTCTCCCTCAAAGCTGCACTTGTCGATCAAAATGATCTCCTCTATGGCTAACCCTAAGTAGCTCAGTGTGATTAAAGCTCACTTCAAGAGCCGGACTTCGACTACGCTCAGTCCTCTGGCTGCGGCGGATTGAGCATTGAGCGTAGTCGAAATGCGTTTTACAGATAATTTGACCGACCTACTTACTGGAACACGACGGCTGACCTCGAACAATCCAGGCATAGATAATTCTGCTTTGGTACGCTCATATGCAAAGGTTACCATCGTGGCAACATCGTGAGTTAAAACGACCCTTTTCTCCTGTGCTGCCCATGCTAAACAGTTGGGTCATTTGCCCCCGATAAGCCGACATCTTGAACGCGTACCATATCGGTATCCGGACTTTGACGAAGAACGCCTCGCACAATCTGGTTGTTGAAGTTTTCATCCGCTAGGAACCGAACCACTTAGGACGACCTAGCTTGATTTTGTCTAGCCAGTAGGCGATCGCGTAACCCCATTGGATTGAACCGTTGTTCCGTCTCGCGTTGAATCACCTCTGCCTGTCTCTGGCGCTCTGCTAGATAGGTATCAACTTCATCCCGATGTCTAAGGTAGTAACTAATAACCCAGTAAATATCCGAAAGCTGTAAGGATGGATACTGCTCACCTATTTCCTCAGGGATACAACCTTCAAGGAAAGCAGCCACGACAGTGTCTAAAGTCACGCGAGTTTTGGCCACTCGGACAACGCCGTCAGGGTCTGTTTCCATGGGTGTAGGTTCAAGGGCAATGTCTAAAAACATAAACGCTCATTGAAATTTTAGGGCTAGAGGATCTACTGTCATAGTAACAAACACACAGCTTCTCTATAAAAATCGAAGCATAACGTTTCCCTTCAGTGGTTGCGAGTATGTTTGCACTACCATCAGCGGCTTTCGATAGTCCATCACAAGGGGTCTGTTATGCGGCGATTTCCCCTAACGCTTTACGAAAAATAATCTTGTCATCTCCTGCCTTGTAGAATTCTCGAATCCGAGCTTCTTCGTCATAACCGCTCTTTTTATAAAACGAGCGAACATAGTCAAAGCTCTTAAGACCTGATGTTTCCACCAATAGCACACGTTCGCCGCGCTCTGCTAACACCTGTTCAACATGGCGAAGCAAAGCAGAACCACGCCCTTGCCTTTGACGATCAGGGTGAACAGCAATGAGATAGAGATTCCACGTTCCTTCAGTCATTCGCTCCGGCACAACATAGGCTACCCCGACTACTCCATGATCGTCGTCGGTGAACCACAAATCTGGGTTCTCGGTTTCGCCATCGAAGTGCTGATCTAGCATTTGGGCGAGTTCTTCAGTTTGGCTTGGCTCGAACAACCCAGAGGCTTCTGCCAACGCGATCAAAGGAGTTATGTCGTCGGGCGCGGTCAATCTGATCATAGAGAGTTCTAGCGAGTGAAAGTTCGTTTGCGCTCTCCATTCAAGCATAAAAATCAAAAGCTTCCACTGTTTTAGCGCCTGAAATATTTGCAACTAACAGATACCTTTCAGACAGTTTTACAGAAACCGGAAAACAACGGGACAATTGACGATAATGCCTGTAGAGCCGTAGGGCTGACCGTCAGGGCCAGTAATCCATCCCTGCTGTGCAAAGCCCAAAATCTGAAACTCTTCCGTCAGGCGAGATCGATAGCCCGAGTCAATTGCCTCCTGTGTCCAAACGCCCAGATTGAAATCCCACATCGGGCTGTAGTCTGTTGCGACAGTTGGAATGCCGCCAAAAACATTGAGCGGACTGGCGCTGTCAGCGATCGCGCTATCTAGCCCCTGCCGCTGCGGATTGCCACTTCCCGTTGGCCCATTAGCAAAGGCGAACAGCCGCTCAACCGCGCTAAAGGCGCTATCGTCCCGGCCTACGGTAATGTCTTCTAAGCCCGGTGCCAGCGTAGACCCTTCGAGTGTTGCTGCCAGCGGATCATTAGCATCAAAGCTGACATAGAGAATAGGCCGCGCAAAGCTGAGACCAGGCGTTAGCTTGAGGGTTACCGTCGCTTCTTCCGGGCAAATGCTGACTACTTTGTCATGCACCAGGCTATGGTCAGGGTTGCCATCGCAG
>JBBQAC010000148.1:0-11175 GCA_038315915.1 Phormidesmidales cyanobacterium | reverse complement strand
TACTTCTCTATCTTTTTGCGGGCGGCTGGCCTGACAAAAAAAGGAATTTCCTTTAATGAGGCTTCAGCCGCCGCTGTCCACTGTACAGAATCTGCCATAAAACAATTGTTCCTTTTATCCAGCCGCGACGGCTTCCTTCTCAAGCTTCTCTTCTTCGTCTTTTGGCACTGTCCGACCCTCATCTTCGAAGCCTTTAATTTCGTTGAAGTTGAGATAGCGATACAGCTCATCCGCAAACGGGTCAATCTTATTAGCGACGACTTCCAGATATTCATCCATCGCCGGAATGCGACCGAGCAGGGCGCAGGCGGCGGCAAGTTCGGCAGAGCCGAGATACACCTGAGCGCCTTTGCCCATGCGGTTGTTGAAGTTGCGAGTAGAGGTGGAGAACACGGTGACGCCATCTTCCACGCGGGCCTGGTTGCCCATGCAGAGAGAGCAGCCGGGCATTTCTGTGCGAGCGCCCGCAGCGGCGAAGGTGCCGTAGTAGCCTTCTTCGCGAAGCTGTTTCTCGTCCATGCGAGTCGGCGGGCATATCCACAGGCGACCGTTGACCGGGCCTGCGCCTTCCATGACTTTGGCGGCGGCCCGGTAGTGGCCGATATTGGTCATGCAGGAGCCGATGAAGACTTCGTCGATTTTGTCGCCAACGACTTCTGAGAGCGTTTTGATGTTGTCGGGGTCGTTGGGCGCGGCGACTAAGGGCTCTTTGAGTTCGTTGAGGTCGATTTCGATGACTTCAGCGTACTCGGCGTCGGCGTCGGCGCTCATCAGGTGAGGGTCGGCGAGCCAGGCTTCCATTTTGGCGATGCGGCGGGCGAGGGTGCGAGCGTCCTGATAGCCGCGCGCGATCATGTTTTTCATCAGCGCTACGTTGGAACGTAGATACTCGGCGATGGTTTCTTCGCTGAGCTTGATGGTGCAGCCCGCGCAGGATCTCTCGGCGGAGGCGTCGGTGAGTTCAAAGGCTTGTTCTAGTTTCAGGTCGGGGAGTCCTTCCATTTCTAAAATGCGGCCTGAGAACACATTCTTTTTGTTCTCTTTGGCGACGGTGAGCAGCCCTTTTTGAATGGCAACATAGGGGATGGCGTTGACGACATCGCGCAGGGTGATTCCTGGCTGAAGTTCGCCCTTAAAGCGAACAAGAACAGATTCGGGCATGTCTAGCGGCATTGCGCCAATTGCCGCTGCAAAGGCGACCAGCCCTGAGCCTGCTGGGAAGGAAATGCCGAGTGGGAAGCGAGTGTGAGAGTCACCGCCCGTGCCAACTGTATCGGGCAACAGCATTCTGTTGAGCCAGGAGTGGATGATACCATCGCCGGGGTTGAGGGCGACACCACCGCGCGAGGAGAAAAAGTCGGGCAGCGTGGAATGGGTGAGCACGTCCACCGGCTTGGGGTAGGCAGCGGTGTGACAGAAGGTTTGGAGGACGAGACCAGCGCTGAAGCCAAGGCAGGCCAGCTCTTTCATTTCGTCGCGGGTCATGGGGCCGGTGGTGTCTTGCGAGCCGACTGTCGTCATCAAGGGTTCGCAGGATGTGCCGGGTCGCACGCCGGGGAGACCGCAGGCTTTGCCGACCATCTTTTGAGCGAGGGTGAAACCTTTACCAGTGTCAGTAGGGGCGGAGGGGCGCACGAAGATTTCTGAAGGGGAGAGGCCCAGGGCAATTCGGGTTTTGTCGGTGAGGGTACGCCCGATGATTAGCGGAATGCGGCCACCGGCCTGGACTTCGTCCAGAATGGTTTCGGGGACGAGGGTGAAGGTTGAAATAACGTCACCCGCTTCGTTGGTGATTTCGCCTTTGTAGGGATGGATGGTGATCACATCGCCCATATTCATTTGGGTGACATCGCATTCTATGGGCAGTGCGCCGGAGTCTTCGGCAGTGTTGAAGAAAATAGGCGCGATCGCACTCCCCAAAATCACCCCACCCGTCCGCTTATTCGGCACAAAGGGAATATCCGACCCAATATGCCAGATCACCGAATTCATCGCGGACTTACGAGAAGAGCCCGTTCCCACCACATCGCCCACGTAGGCAAGCGGGTATCCCTTTTCTTTCAGCTTGGCTAACGTCTCCAGCGGCTTGTCTATTGTGGACTCCAGCATCACCTGAGCATGGAGCGGAATATCGGGGCGAGTAGTGGCGTGCGGCGCAGGTGAAAGATCGTCGGTATTAGTTTCACCAGGCACTTTAAAGACCGTGACGGTGATGGTTTCAGGCACCCTGGGCTTATTGGTGAACCATTCGGCAGCGGCCCAAGCGTCAATCACCTGCTTAGCAAAAGTATTCGTCTCGGACAAGTCCATGACGTCGTTAAAGGCGTCGTAAACGAGCAGCGTTTTCTTCAGGGCGTCTGCTGCGAGCTGGGCGATTTCTTCACGCTCGTCTTTGAGTAGCGCGATCAGAGAGGCCACGTTGTAGCCGCCCATCATGGTGCCGAGGAGTTCGACGGCCTTTTTTGGAGAAATTAGGGGGCTGGTGGTTTCGCCTTGAGCTATGGCCGTCAAAAACGAAGCCTTTACATAAGAGGCCGGATCGACGCCGGGGGGAATGCGATCACACAGCAGTTCCATCAAAAACTCAGACTCACCAGCGGGCGGGCTTTTGAGTAAGTCGCAAAGCGCAGCCGTCTGGTCAGCATCCAATGGCAGCGGCGGCACATTCAAAGCAGCGCGGACTTCGACCTGTTTGCGATAAGACTCAAGCATCGGATCCCTCTCTATAAAGCTCTTTGCGATATATAGCAGACTACAGTCTACCGAGATTTGGACAATTCGTTCAGGCGCGATCGCTACACCTGGTCTTCGATGTTATGAAACCGTGAGCATCGATAAAAAACCGCAGCGGCAAAAGTTCTCGACCAAGGCTGTTAATTCTGGCCCTGTATTTGGGCTTCCTGAGGCCATCCTTCCCAATAACGACAATTCTTGATGAGTTACAGATAGGAATGTGTCATTTCTCACTCATACGCAGTGCCCTCGGCACTTTATGATCAGCTTATGGCTTCGTCGCCTTTAGGAAAACTTCGGATCTACCTCCATCTGGTACCGCTGTTTGGTATGGTGCCATCACTTTTGACACTTTACGGAGAGCGGAGCGCTCACGGTGAAGATAGAGAGCAGGCGCAGGTGCGAGCAGCGAGTCGGCTGTCGGTTATCGTGGGTCTGGGCTGTATTAGTGCGATCGCCCTGTTGAGCGCGGGGGCGAATACTCAGGCTTCTCAAGTGGCCAGTATGCGCTTTTTGCTCGCCAGCAGTTTCGTCGGCTCAGGCTACTTCTTACTGAGTGTAGGGCTGATGTTCCGCGTTGCTAAAGACCAGTCTATCCGCCTACCCGGCGTGAGTCAGCTCAGCCGCCGCTTACCGTAGTAACCCCAAAAAAGTAAAATCAAAAAGCTGCACCGACAAAAAGCCATGCCTGTCAAAATCAGGCGCTTGCCCATGCCAATACGCCAATTTCATTCGAGGCTAATTTGTGCCGTTCACTAACCCTACGCCCAAAAACAAGTCCCCCTTTCCCTCCAAAGCCACAGGTACATCCCGGCAAAAAGGCCGCCTACCCCGATGGCTGGGCGTCAGTATTTTGTTAGGAGGCGTAGCCAGCGTCTCAGCGGTAGCGGGAGCCTTTTTAGCCGTGTCGCTCGGCAGTACGCCGCTGCTGCAAAGCGATCTGACCGCCGCAGAAGCCAGCGTTTTCACCCAGGATGATCCAATCACCAGCGCCAACAGCTTGCGGTTGCCCCGGCTCACTCGTCCGGTCAACATCCTGCTGCTAGGGATCAAGGTAACCAGCTCAGATATTGACGATTACGACACCATTGATGCCAAAGGCTACGACGCCCTAGTCGACTCTTTCGATGGGCTTTCGGACACGATGCTGATGCTGCGATTTGATCCTGCCACCGAACGGATCGCGGTGATGTCCATTCCTCGCGATACGCGCACAGATGTCGGTGGCGTCGTCACCAAAATCAACGAGGCCAACCGGGAAGGTGGCCCCGCCCTCACCGCCGAAGCGGTCAGCGAACTGCTAGGCGGGGTCGGCATTGACCGCTACATGCGAATTAACGTGCAGGGCGTAGAGAAGCTGATTGACGCGCTTGGGGGGGTTGAGGTCGATGTCCCCAAAGATATGAAATATCAGGACGATAGCCAGCACCTCTATATCAATTTGAAAGCGGGTGAGCAGCATTTAGACGGTGACAAAGCGATGCAGTTTCTACGCTTTCGCTATGACGACAATGGTGACATTGGCCGGGTGCAGCGCCAGCAAATACTGATGCGATCGCTCATGGAGCAGGCGCTAAACCCGACGACGATTGCCCGCCTGCCAAAAATTCTGTCGGTCATTCAGTCCCATGTCGATACCAACCTCTCCGTTCAGGAATTGGTAGCGCTAGTGGGCTATGGCGCTCAGGCCAACCGCTCAAATATTCAAATGCTGATGCTGCCGGGAGAATTCAGCAGCTATGAAGACTACGAGCTGAGCTACTGGCTACCGAACTATGCCGAAATCGACACGCTCGCCCAGCAGTATTTTGGCTTGAATAACGCCTACAGTCTCTCTTCCGAGCGGACTGATCCGGCTGACCTGCGGGTGGCCATTCAAGACAGTACCAACGACGATGTAGCGGTGCAGTCTCTGATAAATTCGCTCTATGACACGGGCTACTTCAACGTGTTCGTGGATCGCAGCCTGCGCGAGCCGCTGAGAGAAACGCGGATTGTGGCGCAGCGAGGAGACCTCGAAAGCGCTGAATCGATTCACTCCTTCTTAGGGGTGGGCGAAGTGCGGGTTGAGAGTACGGGCGCGTTGGATTCGGACATTACCATTCAGCTCGGGCAGGATTGGGTAAACGATCACGGCGAGCAACTTTAACCCGAGATGAAAGATGCCTGAAGCTTACCAGTTGACGATTACGCTGGTAGACAGCGAGCCCGAAGTTTGGCGACAGGTAAAGGTACCGGCCAATCTGACGCTGAGCGCACTACATACGGTTTTGCAGCGCACTATGGGCTGGCAAAATCAGCACGACTATACGTTCCGGCTGGGACTGGGGCAATCGATCTGCGATTCTCAACAATCTTTGTCAGATGCGATCGCCGCCACCCAAAATCACACTCTCTACTACACTTACGACTCCCAGAGCGGCTGGCTGCACCGACTGGAAGCCCAGGCGATAGTAGTAGAGCCCGACCAGCCGCTGCCAACCTGCACAGGTGGCGCTGCTGCCTGCCCGCCGGAGGGCTCAGGCGGCGTTTGGGGCTATGACGAGCTGATGGAGCGACTGGACGATCCTGAAGATCCCGAGTATATGGATCTAATCGATAAATATGGCAGTTTTGATCCCGAAGCCTTTGAACTCGATGAGGTGAATGATCGGTTAGAGAGGGGGAGTGGGGAATAGGGGCTAGTTTTGCTGGTTGTTCTGGTTGTTGAAGAATAATCCTGCGATCGCTAATCCCGATAGAGCGGCGATCGCTCCCCAAGCAACGGTTAGCCCAATCACTTCACTGATAAATAAATGACTGCTCGCCCGTAGCTTGCCGCCGACTAGCCAGCCGAGGGCGATCGCCACCGCCCAAGTGCCCGTACTCAAAGGAATCCACCGCCAGGCTTGAGCCACCTGAGTCCGCATCACTGCCCACTGGCCCACCCCCAAAATCAAACCGGCATAAGCCCCGTACAAAATGCCGAATAGCCCTCTCAGCCAGAGACTGGGCGTGCCCGGTGCAATCCACCCGATTGCGCCAACCGGCAAGAGAGTCAACGCGCCCCAGCTTAAAACACTGGCGATCGCCCAGCGGTAAGCGCCGCGCAAGTAGGGATGTAGAGCCCGCCACTGAGCGCATCCGACCAGGCCGCCGCCGAGCAGCGCTTTCGCCAGGGAGACATCGCTTTTTTCACCGATTACTATCAGCAGCAAACTCAGGACAAAGGCCAGCCAGCTTAGCCCTGTCCAGCTAGCCCAAAGCCTGAAGCGCTGCTTTAATCGGGCTGGATCAAGGCTCCACCGTTTGCAAACCAGCATCAGCGGGTCGTTTAACCTACTGACTATAAAGAAGCGAGGAAAAGACACGGGGCAATCATCTAGCAAAAACATTGGACATCAAATGCTGGAAATTCTGACGGCGCTGCGCCGGGGGTTCGGGGGTGAAGTAGCTCCAGAGCGTATCCCAGTAAAAAAAGGAAACCCCTGAGAAGTGATAGTCGCGGCTGCTTGTCACCTGCTGGCGAATTTGCTCAAAAGGAATCGGGTGCCGCCAGGTGCCGGTCAAAATACCGATGCTGACTGGAATGCGATCGCGCGCCGTCTGCAAAGCCGCCTTCCCCAACTCCCCTTCAAACCGCAGCAGATCGTCCCGGTATACCTGTACGACCAATTCGTCCAACCAGCCGCGATCCACCCAGGTTTGCCAGTCCTGTAGGTAAAATCGATAGGCAAACTTAGCCGGGTTAGGCGAGAGAGAAACCAGGCAGGTCCGGCACTTGGCCTTGACCTTGGCGTGCAAAATATTCATAAACTGGCTGAGCTTATCGGCCCGCCAGCGCATCCAACCGGGGTCGGCAGGGTTGCTTGGTGGTGCCTGACCCTGGTGCTCTGCCTGGTACAAAGACACCGTATAGGTGTCGTAGCCAAACGCCACCGGCAAGCTGAAATGATCGTCAAACTGAATGCCATCGACGTCATACTCGCTGACCACCTCTTCTACCAGCGCGAGCAGCAGCCCCTGAACACCGGGGTGAAAAGGATTTAGCCAGCCGAGCTGAGTGGGTGCGCCGCTGCTGAGCAGTCGTGACAGCAAACCGTTAGGCAGCGCTTCCGCCTCACCTGCAAACGCATCTTCTAGCCGCCGGGAGCCATCCTGCCGGGACGTGAGCCAGTCAGGGTGCCGTCGCACCAGCTCCGAATTCATCGGCACCATAAAGCCATACTCAAACCAGGGCACCACCCGCAGTTGCTGCTGATGGCTCAAGCGCACTAATTCCCTGAGCGGCTCCGTCAGCGGATGGGCAAAAGCCAGGAGCGGATCGACGGGTTGGCCAGTAATTTTTTCGAGGGCGGCACTGCGGTAAAAGGTGTGACCTCGGTTCCAGACGACCGGGTACACCTGATTGAAGTGCATGTCGGCAAGCTGATGAACGGCTCGGGAAATGCCCCAGGGAGCAAATAGAACGCTGCTGGCGACGTTGGTAATCCATACGCCGCGAATCTCTGAGCTGCTGCTGGGGAGGCGGCTGACGGTGGAGGGGGATGGCGATCGCACCTGTCTATCGACACCTCCCCCCAAACAGCCCAGCACTAGAGCGCCCATCAGCACCGCCAAGCCAACGAACCGGTAAGCACGCACCTGATTGAAGCGCGTCGCTAATGACTGAAGCCAGCGGCCAATCGATTGCCGAAGTGAAAAGATAATAGAGTGCTCCTCGTGGAAAAACCTCATAGGTATTGACAGATGACCTCAGGCACTTGCTTTTAGCACCTCGGCCATGGCTAAGCCAGAAAGATAGGCATGGTCAATATTTTTTAAGTCCGGCTCCTCGCCAGTCGCACTGCACCAGTCGCCACCGCAAACTAAAGACTCGCCAACCGATAACGCCGCTTCCGGGTGAAACGTCTTCACGTAGGCATAGGGCCAGCGATGAATTTTAAACCATTCGGGCTGTGCCACCCAGTCTACGAGTTTGCGTGCGCAGGCCCTGAGCAGTACCGAGGCGGCGGGCTGTAGGTCACCGGCATTAATATATTGCTGTGCAAAGGCCGGTTTGCTGTGGATCACGAGTACCGGCCCATCCGACTGGTCGCGCTTACTGCTATCGAGCCCTACCCACTGAGTCGAGGTACCGGCTTTGTCAGTGACCATCCAGCCTTCTGGCCCGTTTTCGTCACTGAGCTGGCCCATCGCGTGGCGATACTGGCTGTCATAGCCCGCTAACACGCTCAGGCGCGACCAATATTCGACCGCCCCGATCTGAGTGATTGCCGTTGAGCGCACCTGACGGCGATTTTCCGCGCTGGTGTAGGTATCTAGCAGCTCTGCCGCTTGGGGCGCAGGCACGGCAACGGCGCACTGCTTTGCCTTGATCGCTTCACCGTCATCAAATTCAACCGTCCATTGACCGGGCTGGCCGCTAATCGACACGGCCCGGTAGCTGGTAAACAAGTTTTCATCGGGCGTAAAGTCACGGGCTAAATATTTGGCGATCGCATTCATTCCTGCCGCCGCCACGTACACCGTTGGATGGTCTACCGGTGTGAGCACCTCCCGCTGAAGAATCTCATAGGCTCTGACCGACCACGGTTTGATCACACCTGCGGCCAACAGCTCTTTTGTCAGCGCCTGCAATCCAGCGGTCTCTGGCTGCCAGTAGCGCAATCCATGGTCGACTGATACCCCGTCTACCCGGCGCGTGGCGATTCGCCCGCCCAGCCCTCTGGACTTGTCGAGCAGGCATACCCGGTAACCGGCTGCTGTCAGCTCCCTAGCACAGGTCAGTCCAGCCAAGCCTGCACCAATAACGGCAACGTCCCACATAATCAACCTACCTACTCTTATACTTAATGTTATAGATTACAGAGCTTCTTCAGGGCGCGGTAGGTCAAAGCGAGTGGATGAATTAACAAGTGGTTTGGCGCTGGCAACTGATGAAGAGTTGCACGTAATGACCCAACTGCTGTTTCAGCCTAAGTTTAATCCGCTGGATTATCTGTATGCGCCGCAACCGGTCGATGTCAGTAAGCGCGATCGCACGCAGCAAATCACCCTGCTCGACCAGCGCTTTCGCTATTTAGCCGCCGATGGACTTACCGTTCTGCAAAATCGCACCCAGCAGGTAAGCTACCGGCAAGCGCTGCTAGGGGTGTGCCGCTATTTAAGGATGCGCCACTATGAGGCGCTGCCGACTGCCGAGTTGGAAGCCGAGGTGTTTCTGGTATTGCTTGAAAAGACTTGGCAGCAACTCCCCAAAGCTGAACAGCATGTAGTGGAACGCCGCACCCGCAGCGCGATCGCCAGCACCCAAGAATTTGAGCAGTTACCGGCTGTCCTTCAGGAAAAACCGCTGGCCCTGTTGGCCAAAGGCGGTAGCGCTCTTGCCCTTAGCGCGGTGATTCGGCCCTGGCTGCTCAGGCAAATCGCCCAGCAGTTTACCCTCCACATGGCCCGCTATCAGGTGGCCAAGCAAACATTGGTCAAGGGCGGTCTGACCGTGGCCGCTCAGGTGCAGTCGCGGGCCGCTGCCAAAATTGCGACCCGAGGCATGGTGGTCTCTTCGGCGCGTTATGGGGCGATGCGTGGACTGCTGGCCTGGATGGGGCCTGCCCTGTGGACGTGGTTTTTGGCGGATTTGGGCTGGCGAGCGGTAGCGACAAACTATGGCCGGGTGATTCCGGTCGTATTTGCCCTTGCCCAAATTCGGCTGACGCGCACAGAGTCTGCGTGGGCAGCTACTTAGAGAGCCACTAGGAGGAGGTAAATGACAGAGGCAACCCCAGGATCCGCGTCAGGCAATGCTTTTTCGACAGGCCCAAGATCGGCTCGCCTGCCCAACTACTACGAATTGTTAGGATTGCAGCGGGGTGCTTCGGTGCAGGACATTCGCCGGGCCTATCGGGATTTGAGCAAGCTTTATCACCCCGATACGACTGAGCTAGACGGTGCGATCGCCATCCCTAAGTTCCAAGCGCTAAACGAAGCCTACGCGACTTTAAGCAGCCCCGAAAAACGCCTCACCTACGACTACAGGATTGGCTATTCACGGCTGTCGGTCATGCAGGATAGGAGCGAGTCGGTTGGGGCTGGCTCCAAGCAGTATTCCTCTAATGCCTATTTGGAGCCGAGCGATCGCCCGCTCTCCGCAGGCGAGCTATTTGCACTGTTTATTTTGGGGATCACCTTCGCTGGCTGTCTCATTTTGGTGGTGACTATCAGCCTGACGCGGGGCGATACTGTCACTGGCGATCTCACGGCAATGCCGAGCGCTGCGCCGACTGATATATTTTTACCTGAGACGGCTGCGTCCGGTGGCGCAGCCGATCCTCTATACCTGCCGGACTTGCCCCAATCGCCCTGGCTTATGCCCAAAGGAAACGCTCCTGGGTTGGCAGGCGATCGCCGCTAACGTCTCTCTTAACTTTTGCCCCTTTCGACTTATGTTGCCTGCTAATACACCGCTTTACAGCCACCCCTTACCTGAAATTGAAACCTGGCTGACTGACCAGGGGTGCCAGCGAGACCCCGAAAACATCAGCCAGTGGACGTTTACTGACCCAGACTGGTCAGCCAAGCTCTGGCTGGATGTGGATTCTATTGTGGTGAGATACCTGAGCGCTGACGGCGGGGCAGTCCAGCGCAGCTTTAAATATTCTCTCAGCCGCAGCGACTTAGAAAAAGTGATCTTCTTGGGGCCATAGCGACAGCGCCCAGTTAGCGGGTCTGACAGTCGCCGTCTGCGCAGAGTGGATAGTCCGGCTGATAGGTAGAATCGCGTTTGCCAAAGAGGCTGTAGCGGTTGTCGCGGATGAATTCGTAGGTGCGATGGCGCAGCCTTCCAAGGGAATCGCCGGTAGGCTTGGCCCCTGGCATCGCCTGATAAGCCCTTACAAATACCTCGCCCATCGGCAGCAACCGACCAATTTCTTCAGCCGCGTCGCTACCCTGCCAGCGTTGCCCAGTACTGTCCCTTTCCGGGCCTAGCTCAATCAGCAGCATCCCCATCTCACAGTCTTCGGCAGTAACCTCAAAGCGCTCTAGCAGCGCTTCGTCCTGCATGGGCACATAGCTAAACCGCTGCCCGCGATCCAGCTTCTCCAGGAGCTGTACCAGGGTGACGCAGAGGTTGCAGTTGCCGTCATAAATTACAGCGTACATAGGCGAATGGATGGTAAGGGACTATATATTTATAAATGTTATCCCCGTACAGCTTTAGATGGCGAAACATGCTGGGAATAAAATTCCTTAACCTGGCCTTTACTTATTGGCGCTAGCTTTCAGTCAGAATGCGGATGTATTTACTTTTTCAGTATTTTCGCTTAACTGGTATTAAGGAGTCATAGGTTTCATGCAATTCAAGTCCCGCCCAGCTCGTCTGGCTTACTCTGCCTCTATTCTCGCGTTGGTGGCTAGTCTTTCAGCCTGCGGTGGCGGCGACACCACCACAGCCGAGGGCGA
>JBBQAC010000017.1:0-32588 GCA_038315915.1 Phormidesmidales cyanobacterium | reverse complement strand
ATGAACGCGCACCTGAATATTTTGAGCGCTGTTGTCGGGGGTGGGAAGCTTGGCGATCGCCAGCAGCTTAATCACAAAGCCCAGCTTTTCAGCGTAGGAAATATCGGCAGCGCTGACGTTGCGAATGCCCTCACAGTAAACTTCTTCGCGGTTTATCCGGCCACCAAAAGCCAGGGCCGCCAGGATGGCAATTTTATCGGCAGCATCGAGGCCATCGACATCGGCGGTCGGATCGGCTTCGGCGTAGCCTAGCGCCTGCGCATCGGCGAGAATATCCTCAAAATCGCCGCCCTCGTTCTGCATCCGGGTAAGGATGTAGTTGGTGGTGCCATTGACAATGCCCATGACCGCCTGAATGCGGTTAACGCTCAGCGCCTGCTTAAGCGGTGCAATTATAGGAATGCCGCCGCCCACTGCCGCTTCAATCATCACATAAACGCCAGCAGCCGTCGCCGCCTCATAGATTTCTTCGCCATAGCGGGAGATCACAGCTTTATTGGCAGTGACCACATGCTTACCCTGGTCAATCGCCTGCAATATCAGGGTGCGAGCAGGTTCTAGTCCGCCAATCGCCTCGACAACGGCGTCAATATCGGGATCGGTAACAATCGCATTAAGGTCGGTGGTGAAGAGCGCATCGGGCAAGTTGATAGCGCGAGGTTTGGGATGCGATCGCACACCCACCCGAACCAGCTCAAAAGTATCGAGCAAAGGATGGCGGCCTTTAGCATCAAGTAAAATTTTGGCGACACCTGTGCCAACAGTGCCTAACCCCAAGAGCCCCACCTTCAAAGCCAATGTCTCTAAATCCCGCGAAAATAACTTCTCAATTGTAAAGGAGGGGCGCTCCGTAGAATGCCCCTCCTTAAGGATTTATCTGAGATAGCCAGCGGCGCTAGTAAGTTTCTACATTCCAACGGTGAGCCTTTTTCAGCTCCCGGCGGCGCTCAGTCCAATCGACGCCATCTTTAGCAGAGGCAGCGCTCATCGCTTCATCAATGCCATCTTCCATGCCCTTGAGTCCACAGATATAGACATAGGTTTTCTCGTCTTGAACCATCTGCCAAAGCTCTTCTGCATGCTCAGCAACCCGGTGCTGAATATACATCCGCCCCCCTTCTGAGTTCTTTTGCTCACGGCTGATGGCATAGGTCAAACGGAAGTTGTCAGGATATTTTTCCTGGATTTCCTCCAGCTCTTCCTTGTAGAGAATGTTTTCAGTCTTGGGAATGCCAAAGATCAGCCAGGCGTTGCCCTTGAACTGGTAGTCCGGATTGGCGGCGCGCTCCTTATCTTTGAACATGCGCCACAGGTAAGCGCGGAAGGGCGCAATCCCTGTACCGGTGCCCATCATCACAATATTGGCATCGGGATCATCGGCCAGCAGCATCTCTTTACCCACAGGGCCGGTAATCTTGACCTTTGCCCCCGGCTCCAAATTACAGAGGAAAGTAGAGCAAACGCCTTTGACCGTTTCACCACTCTCAGGGTCTTCATACTCTAATTGGCGAACGCAAAGGGAAACCGTTTTGTCGTCAACATCGTCGCCATGCTGGGTAGAAGCAATTGAGTAGAGACGGATTTTATGAGGTTTTCCTTTCTCATCAGTCCCGTCAGGAATAATTCCGATGCTCTGACCTTCGAGATAATGCAAGTCGCCTTCTGACAGGTCAAACTTAAGATGCTTAACGGTGCCAATACCGCCCTCTTGCACGAGCTGCTCGTTAGAGAGGCAAGCGCCCATGTAGGGCTCTTTCGGCTTGTAGATATTAACAGGTACTTTCGTTTTGTCTTTGGCTTTTGCTTGGGTCATGGGCTGTTTTGTAGACTTCTGAGAGGTGGCCTGACTGGCCGGAGCACTGCCGTTGGCCTGAGCGTGCGTTGAGGCACCGTTAGTAGCGCCAGCCGGACGAATGCTGACAATTTTGCCGCCTAATTGCATAATCCGCTTGGCTTCTTGCTGCATACGGCTATAGGGTACCGTCATTGAGAGCGTACCACTGCGACGAAGCGGCGCTTTCATGTCGCTAGCCTGACCGTTCTGGCCTAAGCCTTCAACTTCATACACGTAAAGTCTGCTGGCTGAATTGCTAACATTCGTGCCTGCTGTGCTGGGGTTGTACATCCTTATTAGTGGCCGTGAATGGCTTGATATTTCTACATAAGGAATAGACTATCATTCTGAGCCGATGGATTTCACAGGTCAGCTTGTGACAGAGCAGATTTGGTTCAAACGCTTTCAAACGCTACCATTCACAATATTACTCAAAATCCGAAATTTGGCTTCTGGCCGCGTCAGGGTTAGCTGACGAACGGTTTGGTTGCTAGCCGAATAGAGGCTGCTCTTTCACCAGTGGCAAGAGGGGATCATCATTAGGGTTGCTTGTTTGCGAGCCATAGTCTCTGATAACATTCAGTATATGTAATCAAAAGTTTCAAGTCATAGATTTTTTTTGATTTGTAGAGGGTCATGACCAAGCTGGTTGCTGCTCAGGGAAGCCCAGGGGTGCTATGCGGGCGATCGCCTGCTCCTGAACCCACATGAACCCAAAAAATAACGATTTTGACTTTGTTGTAGAGGACCTTATGACCAGTAAAGCAGGCCAAGTAGTTTTGATCGGTGTGGCTGGAGACTCGGGATGTGGCAAGTCTACTTTCCTGCGTCGCTTAATGGATCTCTTCGGTGAGGAGTTCATGACGGTTATCTGTCTAGACGACTATCACAGCTTGGATCGCAAGCAGCGCAAGGTACAGCGGGTTACGGCCTTAAACCCAAAAGCCAATAATTTCGATCTGATGTACGAACAGATCAAGGCGCTGAAAGAAGGCAACACTATTGACAAGCCTATTTACAACCACGAAACGGGCGAGCTAGATCCGCCTGAAAAAGTGTATCCCAATAAAATCGTGGTGATCGAAGGACTGCATCCGCTATACGACGAGCGGGTTAGAAATCTGCTGGACTTCAGCGTATATCTCGATATTAGCGACGAGGTCAAAATCAACTGGAAGATTCAGCGGGACATGGCGGAACGGGGCCATACCTACGAAGACGTGCTGGCCGCTATCAATTCACGTAAGCCCGACTTTGAAGCCTACATTGACGTCCAAAAGCAATACGCCGATGTCGTCATTCAAATTTTGCCAACCGAACTGATTGCCGATGACAAGGAAAACAAGATTTTGCGGGTTCGCCTGATTCAGCGAGAGGGCATTAGTGGCTTTGAGCCGGTTTATCTCTTTGACGAGGGTTCCACCATTAACTGGATTCCCTGCGGTCGCAAGCTGACCTGCTCCTATCCGGGACTGCGAATGTACTATGGCCCTGACAGCTACTATGGCAACGAGGTTTCTGTACTAGAGCTAGATGGCGAGTTTGACCGGCTTGAAGAGGTGATTTATATCGAGAGCCATCTGAGTAACACCTCGACTAAGCATTACGGCGAAATGACTGAGCTGCTGCTTAAGCACCGAGAATACCCGGGTTCTAAGAACGGGAGCGGTCTGTTTCAGGTGCTGGTAGGGCTGAAGATGCGGGCGACTTACGATTTGCTGACAAGTGCCAAGGTACCAGCGGAAGTGGCTTAACTTTACTCGGCGGTCATCTGTCATTTTTTAATATGATTGAGGAGGTCGCTCACATCGGTGGCCTCCTCTCTTGACTTTTTGCTTATTCACTTCGGCGCGCGCTATGGCTTCAGATTCTACGGCTTCAGATTCTACGCTCACCAGCATTCTGATTGTTGAAGATAGCCAGGGCCGACATGAAATCGCGCTCGACAGCTCAGTCTATTCAATCGGTAGAGATCCGAAGTGCGATATTCGTTTGGCGTCGCAGTTTGTATCGCGTCATCATGCCACGCTGGTACAGTTGCCGCGAGATAATGAGCCGGATTATTACCGAATTGTCGATGGCAATTTGAAAGGGAAGCCCAGTGCGAACGGGATGCTCATCAACGGACGCAAGCTTCAGGCGCATGACTTGAGCAATGAAGATGAGATTGTGTTTGGCCCTCAGGCACGCGCCATTTTTTACCAGCTTGAGCGGGATACTTTTTCGGGGGTAGCGCCCGACGAGTTCGATATTACGCTGATTAGTCCCAATATGGTGGACGAAGATTCTGACTGAGAAGGCTCGACTGAACTTTCTGGGCTAAGGGCGAATAGCGGTTTCAGTCAGGCTGTCAAAGAGGTGAAGCTTTTCGGGTGGAAAGCTGATTTGTAACGTGCTGCCAATATCTACCGGCTGGTCAGCATCAATCCGGATTTGCAGGCAGGTGTCGGAGTCTGCGCTTTTCGTCAGGCTAACAACGGCAAAAGTTTCACTGCCCAGTGCTTCAAACTGAGTAACCACAGCCGGAATCGATCCGGGGTACTGGCCAATTTCGATATGTTCTGGGCGAATCCCTAATGTCAGCGTTTGACTCTGATAGCGAGCGGTGACCTGCTGCCAGTCGGCTGACAGTGCGATCGCGAAAGCAGGATGAACAAGCTGCTTTGCTTTGACCACAACCGGCAGAAAGTTCATTGGCGGGGAGCCGATGAAGGCAGCGACAAAGCGATTGGCAGGGCGGTGATAAAGCGCGAGCGGTGGGGCGACCTGCTGAATTTCGCCTCGGTTCATAACGGCAATGCGATCGCCCATGGTCATGGCCTCAGTTTGGTCGTGGGTGACGTAAACGGTCGTGGTACCGAGCTGGCGCTGAAGGCTGACAATCTGAGCGCGGGTTTCGGTGCGCAGTTTGGCATCGAGGTTGGAGAGCGGTTCGTCCATTAAAAAGACCTGAGGGTTACGTGCCATCGCTCGGCCCAGGGCAACCCGTTGCTTTTGGCCGCCAGAAAGCTGCTTGGGCAGACGGGTGAGCAGGTCTTCAATTTGCAGCATTTGGGCGACCCGGTGAACCTGGTGAGCGATGAGACGCTCGGCGGCAGACCGGTAGCGCAGCCGCTGGGGAAGGTTTCGAGTCAGACCCACCAGCGTGCTTTCCACCCAGGCAGGATACTGGCTAACCGGTTTCTCAGCGTCTGACTGACTTAAGCGAGTGCGGCGCAGGCCAAAAGCGAGGTTGTCGTACACGCTGAGATGCGGATAAAGAGCGTAGCTTTGAAACACCATGGCGATGTCGCGCTGCTTCGGGGGGAGGGTGTTGACGAGGCGATCACCGACCCAAATATCGCCGCTGCTCAGCGTTTCCAGTCCGCATATCAGGCGCAGTAACGTACTCTTGCCACAGCCGGAAGGGCCAACCAACACCATAAATTCGCCATCGTTGACCGTCAGGTCAATCTGGCGCAGCACAGAGGTATCTGCTCCCTGAACGTCAGGTGCGGCGAGCGGACTATCGGCGCTACTGGCTCTGTCACCGGCGGCTTTACGGCTACCGGCAAAGGTCTTATAGAGGTTTTTTAGAACGACTTTGGCCAAGGCAGTTTAGAGCAATTCGAGGGCATGTGAGGCTGAGATCCGAAGCTGAGGCCGACAGCAGGCTATGCTTCTACATCGTCAAGGGGTTCTGTAATGAAGGTTTGGGTGATGGTTTCGCTACGTCCGGGGGTGAACAGGCGATCGCAAGGCTGACTCCTGCCCTGTAAGGATATTTCGTCGACCGGTCGTTGGGCGCAGCGGCCTTCATCGGTCAGCACCGTAAAGCTTGCGGCTGGAACCGCTAATATCATCGAGGCTAGCGCATCATTTTTCAAGCTGAACTTAAAAGATTGAGAGCCAATGCCGCCGCGATTGGAGGCTCTAAAGTTGCTGACGAGCATCCGCTTACCGTAGCCTTTTTTGGAGACCAGCAGCAGAGAATCTTTGACATTCACAGGCACGCAGCCGACCAACAGTTCGCGCTTGGTCAGGCGAATGCCCTGGTTGCCTTGAGCCGTTCGACTCATTTCGGGGAGCTGATCTTCGTTGATTTGAAACCGCAGCAGCCGACCGCCCGATGAAGCGATCACCAGGTCATCTCCCACCGACGCGATAAAGGCGTATTGCAGCGTATCGTCTCCTTTGAGCTTGAGCGCAGTCAGGCCACGACCGCTAATGTTGGTCATCTCTTGGGCGGGTAGGCGCTTGACCCGGCCCTGCGAGGAGACCAGGATCAGCTGCTGGGCCAGCCGTTCTTCATTCATTACGATGTGGGTGACAATGCTGTCCGGCGCATTGGCGACAGTCGGCGGCAGCAGGCTAATGAGCGGAACCCCTTTGTTTTGTCGCTGGGCCATCGGGACATTCCCGACACCGACGCTGAAAGCCTTGCCATCGCGGGTAAGTACCAGAACTTCGTGGGTAGGGTTAGTGAGTTCTGCCTGGGTTGTGACATCGTCAAACTCGTCGAGCTGCTGGCTGGGCGTAGATTCTTTGGCCTTACGGCGATTGTAGGCTTTGAGATCTGAGCGCCGGATGTAGCCTTTGTGGGTGACTTCGAGTACAAATTCAGCTTCGCTTTCTTCAGCGACAATCTCAGCCAGCATCTCGTTTTCTTTGTTGCGCTCTGCGGTTGTTTGGATGCGGGTACGCCGGGGGTCGTTGAATTTCTTTTTGAGGGCGCGCAGCTCTCTTTTAAGCGATTTCATCAGCACAGAACGGTCTTCTACCAGCGTTTGCAGCTCGCCGATCCGGGCTGCGAGTTCATTGGCTTCGTCGCGAAGCTTTTGCTGCTCTAGCCCGGTGAGGCGTCTCAAGGGCATCGAGAGGATGCTGTCTGACTGGCGATCACTCAGCTCAAAACGCGACTGCAAACTGACCTTTGCAGTCGTGCCATCAGCCGCGCTACGAAGAATTTCAATCACCTCGTCTAAATGGTTGAGGGCGACGATCAGCCCTTCGACGACATGGGCACGCGCCTGTTTTTGCGCTAGCTCATGGCTGTACTGGCGAATCAGCGTTTCTTCGCGAAAGGTCAGGAACGCTTCTAAAATTTCTCGGAGTGACAGCTGTCGGGGCTGACCGTCTTCGATGGCGAGCATCAGCGCCCCAAAATTCGTCTGTAGCGGTGTCATTTTGTAAAGGTCGTTCAAAATCAAATGGGGCTGGGCTTCCCGTTTGATTTCGATCACCACTCTCATGCCTTCGCGATCGCTCTCGTCGCGAATATCAGAAATCCCTTCAATTCTTCCCTGGTTAACCAGGCTGGCAATTTTGGTAATCCAACTCGCTTTATTGACCTGGTAGGGAAGTTCGGTGACGATGATGGCCTGACGCGATCGCTTCCCTTTGCCGACCGAAATCTCTTCAAAGCTGGCGACGCCGCGAATGGGAATGCCGCCGCGACCGGTGCGGTAGGCGTCGTGAATGCCCTTCGTATCAATAATTTCTGCGCCGGTTGGGAAGTCTGGCCCAGGAATCAGGTCGAACAGCTTATCATTCGATAAATTAGGCCGATCAATCAGGGCAATCAGGCCATCTACCACCTCTCCCAGGTTATGAGGCGGGATATTTGTCGCCATCCCGACCGCAATCCCCGAACTGCCGTTAAGCAGCAGGTTAGGAAGCTGAGCTGGCAGCACGACGGGCTCTTGCTGGGAGCTGTCAAAGTTATCAGCAAAATCAACCGTCGCTTCGCCCACTTCGCTGAGCATGGCTCCATGGCCGATTTCAGCCAGCCGGGTTTCGGTGTAGCGCATAGCGGCAGGCGGATCGTTATCGACCGAGCCAAAGTTGCCGTGACCCGATAGCAGCGGATAGCGACTCGAAAATTCCTGCACCATCCGCACCAGGGCGTCGTATACCGCCTGATCGCCGTGCGGATGATACTTACCGAGTACATCCCCAACGACACGGGCACACTTGCGAAAGGGGCGATCAGGGACAAGGCCCAGCTCGTGCATCGCGTACAAAATTCGCCGATGGACAGGTTTGAGCCCGTCTCGAATATCCGGCAGCGCCCGCCCCACAATGACGCTCATGGCATATTCCAAATATGATCGCTGCACCTCGGTATGGAGGGCAGTGGTGACGATCTGCTCATTGGAAAAGTTCAACTGTTTCGCCATGGATGAAGTCCTGAATAAATACGCTAGGGAGGCAGGTAGGTGCTCGCTACACTAACAATGCTGTACGTTACACGGAAGCGTCGAAAAACTGCAATACTCTAGGATGAGGTTCTTAGAAACGTTGTATTCATAAAGCTGAGTGAGTTCCATGCTTCGTCAAACGCTTTAAGATAGCCTCAGAAGCATCCGCGAGCGTTTGTTTTTAGGCACTATCTCTCTGCTTCCAGGCTACCTACTCTCAGTTGAAAAAGTCATAAGAAAAGTCATGAAGACAGTTTTGATAGTGGAAGACGATATGGTGAACGCCCGCGTTTTCTCAAAAATTTTGACGAAGCGAGGCGGGCTCAACGTCAAGCATACTGAGAATGTTGACGAGGTCATTAGCATTGCTGAGAAAAAAGAAGCCGACGTGATTTTGATGGATGTTTCGCTTTCTCACAGCATGTACAAGGGTCAGCCGGTAGATGGGATTGAAATCACCCAAATGCTCAAGCGCGATCCAAAAACAGCGGCGGTGCCGGTGATTTTGGTGACGGCTCATGCGATGGATGGCGATCGCGAAAACTTTTTGACTCAGAGCGGGGCAGACGGCTATATTTCCAAGCCAGTGGTCGATCACCAAAAGTTTGTAGATGATATTGTCAGCCTGATCCCAGGGGAAAGTTAATGGCTACCTGCTGCTGCAGTCTTAGTTCACTTGTACCATATTAGCAGCTTGATCGGGCCTGCCGGTGCAAACGAAAAGGCGACGGACATTAAAAATTGATCCGCCGCCTTTGACGATAGATGAGCTATGGCCTTCGGCTCTGAGCGATTGGGCCTGAGCTATAGCTGAACGAGCAGTTCTTGCAGCGGCGGCGTGCTGAAGAAGCGTTCGGTGTCGGCGATGAGCTGTTCGCCCCAGAGATTGTCTTTGAGGAAGTCGATACTGGCATAGCGGGGGTCGCGCTCTAAGGCGGCGATCGCCGTATCACTGCTGGTCGTGTCCTGGACGCTCTGACTGTACTGGGCAACGGCGATCGCTAGCTGAGGCTCGGTTTCTTCGGCTTCGGCGATTTCCAGTGCCTTTTGCCACTGAGCGATCGCGCCCTCTATATCGCCCGATTCGTACATCACCAGCCCGATATTATTCACTGCTGGCCAAAACTTAGCGTCGTTGGCAACGGCCTTTTCATACTGAGTCACCGCCCGGTCATAGCGTTTCAGCTTGTAGTAGGCATTCCCCAAATCAAACAAAGCATTGGCATTGTCGGGTTCGAGCGCTAGCCCCGCTTCAATAGAGCGCGCCGCCTGCGAAAAATTATCCTGACTAAAGTAAGCATTACCTAAGGCAAACTTCACCAGCGCATTCTCGGGCTGTAGCTCATTGGCTTTGCTCAGCGCTTCAATCGCCTGCTCAGGCTGAGGCTCGCTCACCTGGAGGTAAAGACTGCCCAGCAGCGCCAGAACATCGGGATTGCTCGGTAGTAGCTGAGCCGCTAACTGCGCCCGTGCCAAAGCCTCGTCAAACTGCTGAAACTGAGCGAGCTGAGCAGCATCTCTCGCCAGACTCTCCCCATCTGCCTGTAAGCGCTCTTGATCGAGCGGCAGCGTATAGGGCAGTAACGCTTGAGCCAGGACTGGTCTGGCCTGACTCAAGGAGCCAATTAGCAGCAGCGAAAAGGTAATACGTTTGAACACGGGTTATTTTGGTGTAAAGAAATAAGGATTGCGAGAAGCTGTAAGGTAGCTGCTCTATTTTTAGCTAGTATTACCCTTTTTGGCATCCACCCCAAAATTTTTATCCAGTAGCGGCCAACTGGCAGAATTGGCATAGTCTTAAAATCTCAGCTCGTACTCCAGCAATACCTGGTTGACATCTTCAAAGTTGGTAGCGGCTCTCACCGTCAGTGCATCGGTCAGGCGGTAGTTTGCGCCAAATTCGGGATTGGTACTGTCAGTCAACACCTTTGTAATCGATAGAGACGTCGACTCACTGACATCCAAGCCGATGGCCACACCAATATCAAGGCCATTTGCCCTGTTTTCTTCTGAGTTACTGCGGGAAGCCGCCGTTACCGGAAAGAGCCGAAACTCACTGAGGCTAAGCGTATTGCTGACAAAATCCTGAATGCTGGTCAACACGGTGCCACCCAGCAAATTGATCAACCCACCAAAACCGTCACCATTACCCGAAAGACTGCCCACAGTGGACTCTAGCGCAGTGACAAAGCCGCCGCCAATCAGGCCGACTAGCTCGGCTTGACTGCGAGAAGGCGAGCTGGAAAGCTCTAGATTCTCAAAGATAGCGTTAGCAGGGCCGTTGACATCCGCTCGAACTCGAATCGTGCGCAATGACCCCGGGTTATCGAAGCCGTTGTTAGAAGTATCGGCGATTTCTGCGGTGGCAAAGGGCGTACTCGCAATCGGGCCAGGGGTGTTTACTTCTGGCACTGAAGCCCGTAGGGAAACATTGAGAAATGGATTGTTTAAGCCTGTTTCAGGCGTGAATTCAGCCGTATTGTCTCGTCCACGCAATCGAAACAGGGTAGTAAAGAGACTCACTCGCCCGGAGCGAAGGCTGATGACACCGTCGGGCTCTAGATCACTAGGCGGGCCATTCAGCACCAGGGTGCCGTCCGCAACGAAATTGAGCAAATTGCCTTGAGTAATCCGGATAGAGTTGCCTAGCGTCAGCCGCAGATCGCGGAAATTAGGCACAATACCGCTACCAGTCCCATTATTACCAATCCCAGTCGCATTCGTGCGATTAGAGGCGGCGTTAGGATCGTCTACCAGCGATGCGGCGACCTCGGCGGAGTTACTGCCATCTGGCAGCATCACCCGTCCGTTGGAGAGAACAACTTCGCCCCCAATTTGCGGGCCGTTGCGTAGAATGCTCCCACCAACGATGATCTGGCCATTGACACCACCGCTGTAGAGATCTTCTAGCTCCAGGGCAATGTTTTCCAGGTTGGCTGTTAGTGGCTGATCGGCGGCTAAGGGCTGAGGAAAGAGCGGATCAGCTGGCATGTTTTGACCGGGAGCTAACGGCTCGCCGATGTCGTCTGTCGCGGCTGTTAGCGCACTGAGCTGAGCGCCCGTGAGGATGGGATTTTGCAGCGGTAAGATGCCAGCAGCGACCAGTTGTCCGTCGCTGAAGCTGCCCCGTAAGCCTTCCACAATGATGCGTTCTCTCGCAAAAATTGCTCTGCCAGTGACGTTAGTCAGTGGCTCTGGGAGTATTCGCGCGTTGATGACGGCATCTTCGACCGTGGCTAGTCCTGCAATTTGAGGATTTTCGAGCGTGCCGGTGACATTTAAGTTGACACTGCCGGTGCCCGATTCCCACGCAATCTGCCGGTTGAAGATGTTCAGCAGCGCCAAGCCTTCATCTTGCACGTCAACATTGATTGAGATTTCTTCGCTGTCAGGGCGAATGTCCATAAACTCGAAGGCATAGGGAATCTGAGCGGAGAGGGTAAGTGGGTGCTCAGGGGTCGTAGCCACCAGCTTGCTGGCAAGACTCAGTCGGGCGTTCTGATAGAGGAACTGAGCGTCGCCTGACTCAATCGGGGTGTCGTTAATAGTGACGCTGGCCAGTTGGGCTGAGCCGCGTAGCTGCGGGTTAGCTAAGGTGCCGCCCAGGGTGGCGCTGGCGTTGGCGAGTCCTTCGATATCGAGCGGTAGCTGGAATATATCGCCCAGATTCTCAACGTTAATGTTGTCGGCGGTGGCCTGTAGGGTTGAGGTGAGTTCGCTGTTGCGTCCAAAAACGAGCTGGCCAGCCAGGTTGACGGCAGCGATCACCGCTTCACTCTCCCCTGCAACAGCCTCCCCTGCTGCCAGTGAGCTAGTGGGAACCGGAATGGTTGAAGCAAAGCGAACCGGCTCTAGCGTCAGCACATTGGGGGTCAGGCTCCCTCTGGCAATCACTTCTTCGGCGCTGAAGTCCTCCCCCCACTGCCAGTTGGCCCCGGCCAAATCGAAATTGAGCGCAAAGTCGCGGCCTGTGCCGTTAAGCTGAAAGCTACCCGCGAAAGGGCCGTTAAGGTCTTCCAAAGGGGGAAGTGGCTGGGCATCTTCGGCGATCGCGGCTTCCGCCCGCAGCGCCTGAATTTCCGCCAGACGACGTAGCTGGTTAAGGAGAGTAGTCGTGGAGTTGCCGGTCGAGTTAGTGGCCAGCAGGCTGTCGATTTCCGTCTGCGAAAAGGGATCTTCGAGCCATTCTGGCGGCGTGAGACCGCGACGAAAATCGTCTAGCCGGTAGATAGAGAGTGCCGTCAGAATATTTTGAATATCGCCTTGCTGGGTCTCAATATTGGCGCTGTATTCGGGCACTGGGCCATCGAGCGCTAGCCGTCCGTTCAGACTGTAGAGATTGCCTTCTAGCAGCAGGCTACCGCCAGTTAAAGTTGCCAAACTGTCGGCATAGCGCACCTGACCAGCGAGCTGACCAGCGCCAATGTAACCTAAACCGAGCTGATCGATAACAACATCGCCTTCAAGGGTTTGATCGGCTAAGTTGACAGCCAGGTCAGCGGTAGTGAGCGTACCGCGCAACTGACCGATATTGGCCGCGCCGCCATTGGGAAAGTCGAGCACCGACAGCGGAAAATTACCGGCCTGGATATTGAGCAAATTGCCTTGACTCTGACCGCGAGCAAACGTATCGCGCCAGTCGACTGCGAAGTTGAGATTAGAGAATGCCGCTGGAATGCTGCCCAGGCTATTTGCAGATGGACTGGCGTTGATGGCAATGCTGTCGGTGCCGCCCGCGACGTTGAGCGCAATGCCGCGACTGGGCGCATAGGCAACAGTACCCGCGAGAATTGGGCTGAATGAAACCTGATTGACAGCCAGATCAGCTAGCAGCAGGTTGCCGCTGACGTTAGGTGCACTCGGACTGCCTGTCAGCGTTCCGTCAAAGCTGGCGAGCCCCGCCAGATCAACGACTTCAGGCAGGTCAAAAGGGAGCGCTGTGAGCGCATAGCCTTGAGCTGTCACGGCCAGGTTAAACTGCTCTATGCCGTTAAACCCATCTGTGAGATCGGGGGTGAGGGTGCCGCTAGCGGTAATGCGGTCGGTGGTGGCTTGCTCGATTTGGATGTGATCGCCCCTCCAAGCAACCTGAGCGGTCAGCGGCGAATTGAAACTATTGAACCGGGGGCTGAAGGCGGCGAGCCCTTGGGAGAAAGCGACATTTCCGGTGGCGGCGATCGCGGCCAGGCGCGTATCAGCCGTGTTGCCACTGAGCTGAAACTGCCCGCTGACATCTCCCCGTAAGTTTTCCGAAAGGGCATCAAGCTGTACATTTGCCACAGCCACATCGCTCGTCCACTGGCCGTTGACAAGGCGACCTGAACCGCTGATGGTGCCGCCGCCGACCTGCGCCTGAGCGTCGCGAAAAGCGACCGTATTGCCGCTGATGTCGACGATGCCTGAAAGCGGATATTGAGCGGCGGGGGCATCCAGCCTGACTGTCGTATTGACCCCACTCCCACTCCCGGTGACGGTGGCGTCGGCAGTGACCAAGCCCAGCGTAAACGGTGTCTCAACGCCGTAAATTTTGGCAAGCTCGCCAGCGGGGAGGCCCCGGCCCGCGATTTGAAAGGTAAATGGGGAGCCCTGGCCTAGTCGAATCTGGCCAGAACCACTCAGCGAGCCACCAGTACTCGGGACAGCCACAATGTCATCGAGCAAAAGCTGTCGGCCTTTGAGGAAGAAAGCGGTGGCAGCGCTGGTAAAGGTGAGCTTGTCGACATCGACAGGCGTGATGGCGATCGCCTCTCCGGCCACTTCCGGCTGGCTGATTTGGCCGCCCACTTGAGCTTTCGCATTGAAGCGCCCTGCAACCGGCACTGGTAGCTTCAGCTTCAGCGTATTGGTAAATTCTTTAACCGAAACGTCAGCAGCAGCAACGGTCAGATCGTAGCCTTCATTAAAGTCAATCAGACCTTCAGCAACGGCATCAATTTCCCCGTAGTTGCCACTGAGCCGATCAATTGTCCACTGATTGCCCTGAAAGCGAGTTTGGCCTTCTAAATCGGTCAGCGGCAACGGTAGCGGCGTTGCCTCGATACCGCCATTGTCCAAGCTAATTGCACCAGAATAATCGACGGGCTGCTGAGGCCGAATGTCGATATCTACAGAGCCGCTGACTTGGCCCGATTGGACTGTGACATCGTCAGTTGCTCGGCCAATGGTCGAGAGCGTGAAGTTCAAGATGTCGGAGAGGGGAGCGTCATTGCCTTGAACAGCCAGGTTTGTGGCAAAGCGGATATCAGGATCGCCCGGGTCATTCGGAACATCCGGTGCATTTTGAATCGGGGCCACCACCACTACCGGCTGCACTTCCCCTTTAAGCGTAATTTCCCCGCCCCTGATAGGCTCACCCGCTATCGTAAATCGGGTGCGGCGCGAATCTTTCCCCTCAATCGTCATTTCATCAAAATTGATGATACCGCTGACCTGATCGAGCGGTATCGGCTTCAGCTCGCCGGACTGGGCAGGTAGGGGGACCAGCGTCAGATAAGAATCTCGAATACGAATATCGTCTAGCCTGACTTTGAACCGTCGTGAGGGATCTTCCTCTAGGTCAGGCAGCTTGAAATTGAGCCAGCCCCTATCTTCATCCTGCTCCAGATAGCCGTCGGCTTCCACCAGAATCAAATCCAGGTTCAGCTTTGAGGTGAACAGCGCCTGGAGTAAATCAAACTTTACAATGACCGTATCGGCAGTCACCGTGGTCGGGTCGGCAGCAGATGCACCCATTCGGGACGGCCCCACTTGCAGGCTACCGAAAGTCACTCTCTCGACATCGCCTAGCTCAACAGGACGCTCCAGGGTATCGGTCAGGGTGCTCGAAATGACCGGCGACAGCTCTTCATGGATGAAAATCCACGCCCAAGCAGCCAGACCCAGACCCGCCGCGCCAAAAACCGTACCGACAAATATCCCCAGCCAAAACCACGGAAAAGACCGCTGATCCCCAGATGCAGGCGGCGTTGAAGCAGGGCTATCAGAATTCTTAGAGTCGGGGGAGGGCGGCACTTTAAGTTAGCAGAAGCCTGACTACCCAGATACTTTAGCAACTTTGCAGACCCATTTTGTGAAGATGTGGCACTTTCCTGAGCGGATACGATTTATGAACGGTTCATACCGCTTAGCTCTATGAACGGTTCATACCGATTAGCTCAAGGGTTTTTGGCTGAGATAATTTCTGTGGCTGCTAAAAATTTCTATAATGGACAGTGCGATCCAAAAGTGAGTCGATATCTCTTCTCCCAATGGTCTGCCGTGGCAGTTGTCGCCAACTGTTCTACACCACCGTGTTTGAGATTACAGGAGCTGATGTTTGCTTGCTTATGGATAGGCCAACTGCTGCTTTGAGCCCGTTTATCAATCTCAAAAGCCGCTACTGGGTGCTGGGTACCTTTCTGATTGCAAGCGTTGCAGTGGGTGTGCTGTATGGCGTTTTAGAAACCTTTCAGCTGTTGCCCAGCCGGGCGGAAGATCCAATCTCAGGGCCGATTATCACTATTGCCGTTTGGACGGTGGTTGTAGGCACTGTTTTGCGGGTGGGTCGCCGCCAGGGACTGCAGGTAAAATCTTTGTTCGGTCAGCGACTACCGCCCTTCTCGCTGCTTCATGCGGGGCTGCTGGTATTGGGTCTGTTGATTTTCTCTCTGGGCAGTTTTTCGATCATTTTTTACCTGCTGTCTCTGGGATTTCCTGAGTATGCCGCTCGAATTTTAGAGACTAATATGTTATTGGGAGACGGCAGCAGTCGCTATCCGAGGCTGTACGACGGCCTGATGCTGTTTTTACTGCTGGTGTATGCACCGTTAGTTGAGGAGCTAATATTTCGAGGGATTTTGCTACAGCGATGGGGTGCCAAATGGGGGTTACGCTGGGGCCTCGGGGCCTCTTCTCTTATGTTTGGCCTGCTGCATTTCAACAATCCGCTGGGGCTGACGCTATTTGGCTTGGTAATGGGATTGCTGTATGTCCGCACGCGCAGTTTGTGGATGCCGATTATGTGTCACGCGCTGAATAATCTGGCGGCAGTGGGCATTGATGGAATTTCTCGGCTGACTGGGGGAGCCGAAACCTACACTATTGAGGATATGCAGGCGGGCTGGTGGGGCGGGCTAATATTGATAGGGGTATCTGCCCCTTTTTTGCTGCGGTTTGTCTGGCTGAGCTGGCCTGAACCAGAAGATAGAATTCCCTATTCAATCAATATCGGTGAGGGCAATAGCGATAGAGTGAATTGAGCGTTTGTCTCCACCTATTCTTTTGCTTATGCCGCCTATCCGTCGTGTTCGCCAGCATGTCAATCCGCTGAGCATCAAATATTCGAGCCCAGCACAATCCCCAGACTGGCAGACAATATTTGCTGATCCTGAACTGCCGCTGCATCTGGATATTGGCTGCGGTAAGGGCGATTTTCTCAGGGAGATGGCGGTTCACCTGCCGGGATGGAATTTTTTGGGGTTGGAGATTCGAGAGCCGCTGGTGCAGCGATCGCTCATCCGCCGCGACCGGGCCAAAGAAAATAGCCCTACGCCCGAAAACCTGCACTTCATCTTTTGCAATGCCAACAATTCGCTCAGGCCGCTGCTGACCGATTGGCCGAACGGATGCCCTTTGCAGCGGGTGAGCATTCAGTTTCCTGACCCCTGGTTTAAAAAGCGTCATCAGAAGCGGCGAGTGGTGCAGCCGGAACTGGTGGCGGTGCTGGCTGAGGCGATGCCAGTTGGGGGTTGGGTATGGCTACAGTCAGATATCGAAGAGGTTTGTGTGGAGATGTGTGATCGCTTTGATGAAAACCCCGCATTCGGCAAAGAAGGAACTGGCTGGCTCAGTGGGAGCCCGTTTCCAGCTAAGACCGACCGGGAAGCGGTGACAGAGGAAAAAGGATTGCCGGTGTATCGGGCGAAGTACGTGAGGATGTAAACTTTTATAACGTGTTAATGAGTAAGCATTATGTCAGAGCCGAAAGGATTTGGAAAAAAGCCTGAAAAAAAGGTGTCCAAGCGCACCAAGGAGCGCACCAAAGCTTCTAAGCAGTACGACAAAATGAAGACCGATGGCCTACCGGAGTATGAGGTATACATGCGGGCTAAGGGGACTAAGCAGTGGTTTCCGGTAGGGGCGATCGCTGTCCGTCGCTCTTCGCAAATCAGCCGGGCCATTTATCACAGTGAAGCCGACTTGCTCCAGGGCGCGTTTCGGGCGTTTCCCGTGCTGAAAAAAAGCAAAGACAATTTGGAATATGGTTACCGGCTCAAGGGCGAAAAGGATGACGATATTGAGACGGCTGTGCCTCAGCGATCGCGCAGCGAGCGAGGACTTCAGGGCGCAATCAATAGTATAAAATCACTCTTTGGCAGCAAGCAAGATTAACCACAGATTCAGCAATGACTTCTCAAACCCCCGAAAGCGCCGATAAACCGACTCTCACCTACTGGCACGTCTGGACAGACAGTGAGGGTGTCAGCCACCAGACTCGCCGTGAACTCACTGGCTTTGCAAAAGAGAGCATGGGCGGCAAGGCTGCTCCTCAGTGGAACAACCGGCTGATGAGCGGCGAGGCGGAGGTGCTGTTTTCGGTGCTACCGGTGGGCTGGGTAGGAGAATGGCACGAGAACCCAAAGCCGCAGTGGATTGTGCCGATATCGGGTACCTGGTTTGTCGAGACGATGGACGGTGTGCGGGTGGAGATGGGGCCGGGAGAAGTGTCTTTTGGCGGCGATCAAAATACGCGGCCCAATGAGAAGGGGCAGCAGGGGCATTTGTCGGGCACGGTGGGGGATGAACCGGCCAGGCTGATGGTGATTCAGCTTAAGGGCGATGAGTATTTGGCGGCGCAGCCGGGGGAGTTGGAGTAGCGGCGGCGTTCCTTTACTGAGCCTGTGCCTGCGCTATGATTTTCTGAGTTTCTGGATGGTCAGATAGCTCACTCTGTCTTCCGGCTTGCACGACCTCCTCAATGCACTGCTCAAAGTTGTTGATCACTGTTTGCGTATTAGGATGCTCCTGCCCCAAACGGTTTGTGAGAATAGCGATCGCCTGTAAGTACAGCGGTTCGGCCTGCTCATAGCGCCCTTGACTAGAGTAAAGGTAGGCTAAGTTGTTGAGGCTACTGGCGACATCAGGATGGTCTTCGCCTAGCAGCTTGCGTCTCAGTGCTAAGGCTTGCCCATACAGCGGTTCGGCCTGCTCATAACGCCCCTGACTATCGTAAAGTCCGGCTAAGTTGTTGAGGCTACTGGCGACATCAGGATGGTCTTCACCTAGCAGCTTGCGACTCAGCGCTAAGGCTTGCTCATACAGCGGTTCGGCCTGCTCATAGCGCCCTTGACTAGAGTAAAGGTAGGCTAAGTTGTTAAGGCTAGTGGCGACATTGGGATGGTCTTCGCCTAGCAGCTTGCGCCACAGTGCTAAGGCTTGCTCATACAGCGGTTCGGCCTGCTCATAGCGCCCTTGACTAGAGTAAAGGTAGGCTAAGTTGTTGAGGCTAGCGGCGACATCGGGATGGTCTTCGCCCAGCAGCTTGCGCCTCAGCGCTAAGGCTTGCTTAAACAGTGGTTCGGCCTGCTCATAGCGCCCTTGACTTTCGTAGGCTTTTGCTAACCAGCCTAAGCTACTGGCGTAGTCCTCCGAGGGCTCTGAAGATTCCAACAGGCGAGTTGCTGTCTCTAAGTGCGTGGTTGCCCTTTCCACTTCTGTTTCATATTCTTGTGCGGCCCCTTGATCTAAGCGATTTGCGTAGGCTTTTCCCGCTTGTAGGTGCAAGCTTGCCAGCATCGGACTGTCAGGCGATTTAGCTGTCGTATTCTCTATCAGCGCTTCCAGGTCAGCAATCGGCAGCGTGTTACCGACTTCTTCTGGCAAGGTAAATGAAACGTTTTCTAAGCCAGACAGATCGTCAGCGGGTATGGCATTTCGCTTGGGTGAGACGAATCGGACGACATCGCGTCGCCAGCTCCAAAAGTCGGGGGCTTTGCGGCTGAGCTGTTCCTGCATTTGGTAGGTCACCCACAGCACAATGGCAAAGGGAAAGTCGGTCAACCCTTCGCGGGTCCACTGTAAGTAGCCGAAAAAGGTCTCTTGTTCGGAGCGCTCCTCGCCTAGCCTGAGCCCGAGTAGGCGATCGCTCCCCACAATTGTCATCACCGCTTGCCCGCCCTGCTGCAAGTACTCATCGCCCTTCACCTGCTCTGTTAGCAGCGCCTTCAAGCTGGGCTCAGTGCGATCTAGCGTCAGTTGATAGTGCTGAAAGTCAGGCGCGAGTGCCTGTTCGTAGCGTTTGATAATTTCCGATCTGAGCTGGCTGTCGTCGCACACCGCAATGAAAATGCCTAGCCGCCTGCCGCCGGTTTCAATGGCCACGAGCAGGTCATCCAGCGCGTCCTGATTTTCAGCAGAGAGCAGTGCTTCAGCCATCTATCATCTCCTTTAGCTTCAGCAGGTCGGTCACCACCGGATGCAGGTCGTACCAGATCTGTCCGTTGCGATATTCTAAAATGTGCAGCCCGTGCAGCAGGTCTAAGAAGGCTTGTTCTTTGGGGTCTTCCGGCTCAAAGCTGCTGTAAGTCGTCTGCAATATCTCATAGTCGGCCTTGCCGAGTGGCGCTTCAAAGTCTAGCCGCATATCTTGCACGGCCTGATCAAAAATGGCCCGGTCTATCGTAATTGCTTCAGCATTCTCCGCCCGCCGAATCGTCCGCAGACAAATCCGGCAGCACTTATTCGCCAGCCGAATCAGCTCTCGCAAGACGCCACCGCTCTTTAATACGATCGCTTCTGCAATCTCTGGCTCCATTAGCTCAGGCGCAATGCGTTTGTTCAGCACCTGGCACAGCTTCAGCCGATTATCTTCAATCGGTACCGGCTGATCTGTTCGCGCGGCGACTTTGCCATACAGCTTCGCTACCGGCATCTCGACAATTTGATCGTCGGTTTCGGTAATTAGCATCGCCCGCAGCGCCGCATCTCGCAGTGAGGCCACTGGCGTCGTATAGATAATCCGAAATCCCGGTAGGAACAGCGCCTTAATATGCTCCCGGTACACCTCTCGCACCGTCGCCAAGTCCAGTTTGTCCAAATCATCGATGATGACTAGCACTTGCTTGTCGGTAGCGTTTTCGATGGCAGCAGCGATCGCATTAATCTGCCCCACCAGCTCAGACACCTTGCGCTCAAACTCCCGCTTCAGCTCATTGCGCACCGTCGCCTCAGCCTTCAGCTTATTTTGAATAATCGAAAACAGATTAAAACCCACCTCTGCGCCAGTGCCTAGCTTAGTTTCAATCGTCTGCGTTTTCTGAGCGAACCAGTCGATAAACGCCTGCCGCAGCGACGCGGGAATTTTGACCGATTCCTGCTCAGCTTTGGCCATCAGGTTAACGGCGATCGCAAACAAAATATTGATGTGGTTGACGTCCGACATCTCAATCGTATTGGCAATCGAGAAAACCACCACAAAGAAGTTGCCTCGCTCGCACTTGCGGCCAAACTCAGCTAACAGCGTCGACTTTCCGCAGCCGCGATGCCCAGCGAAGATGGTTTTGCGATCGCGGCTATCATCATCCTCAATCAGTTGCTCCAGCTCGGCCAGCACATTTGCGCCATACTCTACCCGAAACTTTTTCAGTTCTTCGGGCGATCGCAGCGGCAGCAAATCTAAGTTGACATACGCCCTTTGAAAGGCTTCGAGCCGAGTAGCCATAGCAGTGGGTGGAGCGGTGAGACAAACGGAATGCGGGCAAGCAGCCTCACATTACACCCATTTTCCCTGATATTGCTATTCTCAGCACGTCTTATCTATTAGGAGGCTGTCTCCACTGGGGAGGTTTGACAGGGCTGGTTAATCCGGTAATACATATGAGGGAACTTCCGCCAGGGTAACCTCATTGAGCTGACGAACCTTTAAATCCTGGTAAAAATTCTCTTGCAGCAGTTCTACTTTCGACTGAGAAGTAAGAAATAACAGTCCCCAAAAAACGCCAACCTTCTCGTGCCTGTAATCCGCTTCAGAAAGTTCACCTTTAATCGGCCCGCCCAGCACTTCGGGGCGAAAGCTAGCCCAGTGCGTGAGCAGTAGCTCAAAGTCCATCCAGTTGACTGCGTCTTCAAACACGTCGTCCCAGTGATTTTCCAAAAAAGCATTGAGCGCATCGGCAATCTCGTTCAGGTTTTCCTGGTGAGCCAGTTCGGAAATCGCCTTTTGGGCCTCCCGTTTGGAGTGGGGCTTGGGACTGCGTGATCGCACTCTAGCGGGCTCGCTCATAGCAGCGGCGATCGCCTCCAGCTGACCAATCAGCTCATTGAGCGTTACCTGTCGCTTAGCGGGCGGTGGGGCCACCGCTCGCCGATGAATATGCTTTTCCAAATTGTGCGGCAGTTCATCGGGGCTGTAGTCAGCCTCATCCTCAAAGAAGTCATCGCCCTCTAAAACGGCTTCCTGCTGCTCATGACGCACCAGCGTATCGGCCTTCAGCAGCACCAGCATCGAAGCGTACAAAAAAGCCTGCCCCGACTCCGAAAGGCTCGACTCGTAAGATGACCGCCCCTGCTCAGTCGGCTTTTTCACCACGGGCTGTTCATCCAGCGTCTTCAAAAAGCGATCAATCACGTCTATTACCTGCACATCCCAGGGGTTAATTTCACCCTTTTCGGCAAGGTCAATCAAAAAGGCGATCGCGCCCTGAGCCAAAGAACTAGGCATAACAAGCTATCCGCTGACAACGGGTTCCAATAGGCCCTACCCCTTTCCTGAGCCAGGTAGCGCTTAATACAAACATACTTTAGTACAAATACTCTAAAGAGACAGCCCAGGCATGGCCGTCACACTCTTCTGCTTCCTGCCCTGCTGCCTTCTGTCTCCTACTTACTGCACGTAAGCCTCATCCGACTCCGTACCATTTGCCTGAGGCAGCATTGGCAACTGCTCTAGCTCCACTTTATACCGCTCTACATCCTCTTCTAGCTGCTGAATTTTTAGCTCTCGCTGCTCAATCTCGGGATTTTTCTTCACCACATCTTGCAACTGCACCCACACGCTAAACACCCACGCCAGCGTCGCCCCGATACCCGCTGCAATAATTAGCTCTACACTCAGCGGCGCTTGGACATCGACGCCCTGAACCACATGGATGACAGAAGGCGTCGTATTCTCAATGCCAAAAAGCACCAGCGCCAGACAAATTACGAAAATCACTACGAAATTGACTTGCTTCATAGGTTTCGCCCCGGTTCAGAAGATCTGCTGATTAGATTTGTTCGAGAATACTATACCCGCTAGCGGTAAAAATGGCCGAATTTTCTGTATCCACCTAGACACCTAGATGTTCTGTACCCTGTAACTCCGCAGATCGCTACTATTAGAGACAGACAGTTAGTAAAACAGGAATACTGCCCAGCTATGAAAATTGCCGTCACGGGTGCAACAGGGTTTGTGGGTTCTCGCTTGGTGACCCGACTGGTGGATGAGAGTCACGAAGTTAAAGTGCTCACCCGCAATGTAGAGAAAGCGCGCAAGGTTTTCTCAGCCAGTAAGTTTAAGGATTTGGAGTATGTTGCCTACCAGCCAACGACCTCAGGTGAGTGGCAGGCTGCGATTTCTGGCTGTGACGGAGTCGTTAACCTGGCCGGTGAGCCGATTTCTGAGCGGTGGTCGAGCGATCGCAAAAACCGCATCCTCAACAGCCGTAAGCTCGGCACCCAAAAGCTCGTAGAAGCCATTGCCCAAGCTGACCCAAAGCCATCCGTACTGGTCAACAGTTCTGCCATCGGCTACTACGGCACCAGCGAAACCGCAGAATTCTTCGAAACCAGCGAACCGGCGAAAACCGATTTTCTCTCTCAGGTCTGTCAGGCTTGGGAAGCTGAAGCCAACAAGGCAAAAGACCTCGGCGTCCGGGTGGCGATCATTCGCACTGGCATCGTACTCGGCGATGGCGGAGCCATTGCCAAAATGATCATGCCCTTCAAGCTCTATGCGGGTGGCCCTATCGGCAGCGGCCAACAGTGGTTCTCCTGGATTCACATCGACGATTTGGTCAATCTATACATCAAGGCATTGCTTGACGCCTCTATGCACGGCACATACAACGGCACCGCGCCTGAGCCCGTGCGGATGAAGGAACTGGCCGACACCTTAGGCGAGGTGATGGATCGCCCTTCCTGGCTACCCGTGCCGGACTTTGCGATTGAGGCACTGTTAGGCGATGGCGCGGTGGTCGTGCTCAAGGGCCAAAAGGTACTGCCGGAGCGAACCCAGGCGGCGGGCTTTTCGTACGGCTATATGACGGCCAGAGCCGCTCTAGCGGACGTGGTTAAGCGAATTGGCTAGCGCTGCTTAAACTGCTCGCACTGCCGGATGAAGTGTTCAGCAATGCTTTCCCGGTGGCCCCAGTGCAGATGAAGATAAGAGGCGTGAAGCCTGCCGCGAGAATAACCCTCTCCAGATGCCTGTCCGGTTTCGCCCCAGTAGCGGCTGGTCTCGTAGGCAGGCCGATCTGAGGGGCCGGTAGCAATTGACTTGTGAAACTCATGCCCAACTACAAGCTGCCCCTTTTTCAATACAGGCCCATCGTTCAAAGCAGTCGCCTTGCGATACCCCAGCACTGACCGCTGACCCATTCTCACCGTTTGCGAGGTGGCACCCACCATCGGCCAGCACTTGCCGTCGAAACCAATCAGCGATTTGCTCAAGTACATCAATCCGCCACACTCTGCATAGGTCGGCATGTTCTGCTCAATTGCCCGTTGAACTGCCGCCAGCATAGGCTTGTTGTCACTTAGCTGCGCGGCAAACACCTCCGGAAATCCGCCACCAAAATACAGCCCGTCAGCATCCGGCAGCATTTCATCTTTCATCGGACTCCAGTAAACCAACTGTGCGCCCTGCGCTTCTAAGGCTTCAAAATTATCAGGGTAATAAAAGTTAAAAGCCGAGTCGTGAGCGATCGCAATTCTCACTTTTTTCTTTCTCTCCCCCTTTCTCTGCTTCTCCGCCTCTCCGGCTGCTACTCCCAACAATCTTTCCAACCTGGCCCAGTCAAAACACTGCTCTCCTAACATAGCCAGCCGCTCAGCAATCTGCTCAAATCCACTCACCTCTCCAGTCGGCACCAGACCCAGATGGCGATCAGGCAACTGAATATCTTTTTCTCGACGAAAAACGCCGAAGATAGGCATCTCAATAGCGTCCAGGGCATTGCGCAGGAGCTGAAGATGGCGATCGCTCCCCACCCGGTTCAAGATCACCCCTACTACGTTCACCCGTGGATCAAACGTTCGATAGCCCTGCACCAGGGCCGCGAGCGACCGGGACATGCGAGCGCAATCGACCGCCAGCAACACCGGCAAATTCAGCAGCCGAGCGATATGAGCCGTACTCGCTGTGTCATCTACTCCTGTCGCCCCGTCAAATAGACCCATCACGCCTTCGATTACCGCCTCATCAGCATCGGCGCAGTGTGCGTGAAAGCTTTGCTGCACGTACTGCTCACTGGTGAGCACAGGATCCAGGTTGTAGCAGGGGCGACCGGTGACAGCAGCGTGAAACATCGGGTCAATATAGTCTGGCCCGACTTTGAAAGATTGAACGCGGCGATCGCGCTTTTTGAGAGCAGCAAGCAGTGCCAATGTGAGCGTTGTTTTGCCAGTGCCGCTGCGATCGCCCGCCAGAACAATGCTCATCGGTTGCTACAAATACTTATCGAGTAATGGCATTATGCCACCTGCAAGATCTTCACAACCTTTGCGAGTTTCAAATTTCTGCTGGCTATACTTTGATCGAAGAGAGTATACCTGGCTACCTATTGCCCTGATGTTTTCTCTGCGCAGTCCGCTTTCATACCGTATCACCCGCAGTGCGATGGCCTTTTACAATTCTTCCATGAAGTCGTCCATTCAGAGTTCTCAGCGCATCAGCCGGTTACCGTTCAGACTGGCTACCCGCCTTGCCAGTGGTTTTATGGCACTCAGCTTAAGTGTAGGAATGGCTTTACCTACCCTGGCTGCTGATCCCTTCAGGCCAAATGATTCTTCCCACAACATTGGAGATGACACTCAGGCCGCTTTTGAAGCCATCTTCAAAGAAGGCAACTACGACAAAGCTGAAGGGCTCTTAGAAACAGCCGAACAGAATGAACCGAACGAGCCTTTGGTTCACGCCATGCTGGCTTCTATGGCTTACCTCGAAGGGGATTCGGGGTTGCCTGAAGTCTCCCGCCGCGCCGACTTGACCAAAGAAAAGGCTCAGGCCCTAATGGCCACCGATCCGCTGCGAGGTCACCTGTACACGGCGGTCGGTACTTTTCTTGAAGGTGCCTATGTGCTCAAAACCCAAGGGGTTGCCAGAGGTACGCCTAGAGCCCTGGGTATGCTACAGCAGGTCTTCAGCGAAATGGATGCGGCTGAAAGTATCAACGCCGCAGATCCAGAACTGAATTTGCTAAAGGGTTATATGGATCTGCTGCTGGCGGTTAACCTGCCGTTTTCTAACCCAGAAGAGGCGATCGCCAATATGACTGAGCACGGTAGCCCCGTCTATCTGACTCAGCGAGGTGTAGCGCTGGGCTACCGCGACTTGGGCCGCTATACCGATGCTATTAACGCTGTTGACCGGGCGATCGCCGCTGCTCCCCAAAATCCCGAACTGTTTTATCTGAAGGCCCAGATACTCAGGCGTCAGGGTGCCAAAGCAGCCAGCGTGGAAATGTTTCAACGGGCGTTAGATAGTGCCGAACAGCTGCCGCCTGCGCTAGCCAACCGCATCGTTCGGGAGCAGTGTGGGGCAGAAGAGGTGTCAGGAGCGCAATGTGCGGCGCGGGAAATATACTAATCAGCCGCTTCCCATCTGCAAAAAAGCTCCACCGACCGACCACAGTAAGGACAAGTCTGGTGGAGCTGAAAACGTGCAGTTAGGAGGTATCTTGAGCTCATCTTATCGGCTCTGTTTGCTGTTATCGCCTGGTTTTAAGAAGTTCTTAATCTCCGCTGGTCAGATTGTTAAGTAATTTGGCGAACTTTCAAGCTTCGCAGTCGGTTGATCGCCGCCGCTAGCTCAAGCTGGCGAAATTCAGCTAAGTTTCCTGCAAAATAAGGCTCACGGCTATCTATTTCAGGGGAGAGCACATCCAGTCCGCCCTGCCTGATATCTGCCATCACGCAGTCCAACGCTGCGCCTAGTGATAGCTGCCCGCTGAAGTAGTGCCTTTGAGCGTAGACTATCGCCTGGGCGATCGCTCTAACTTGCGCGGTCTCAACAAGCTGCTCGACTGCTCTCAGGTCAATATGCTCGCTGCCCAGGGTCAGCCCGTCCTGACGCGCTTTGATTTTTAGAGCGCGATCGCTCCCTGTTGGTATGCTTTCAGGCAGCACAGCGCGAGGGGTGATCTTGCCGAACTGCTGAGTTCCTTCTGGCTGGCGAGAATGAGTATCTGCCTGGGCGATCGCCTTGGCCTTTGCCGTCACGATCTGAGGCTGATAGTCCTCCATGGCAATAACTGTATCTGCCACCGCGAAGTAGTCTCCGCTGCCGCCCATCACCAATATGGTAGAGACGCCATAGTCGTTGTACAGCGAGCGAATCTTGTCTATAAAAGGGATAATCGGTTCCTTCTCGCTAGCGATCAGGGTCTGCATGTTGTGATCGCGAATCATAAAGTTCGTTGCCGCCGTATCCTCATCGATCAGCACAACCGCTGCACCGGCCTCTATCGCCTCGATCAGTCCGGCGGCTTGAGACGTGCTGCCGCTGGCATTAGGGGTCGAAAAATTTTGTGACTGTCGGCCTCGCGGTAGATGATTGATAACGGGAGAAATATCCACCCCAGCGATGCTGCGACCGTCTTCAGCCCGGAGCTTAAAAGCGCCCGTATCGGTCACAACTTGCTGGCGTCCGTCCCCAGGCACATGACTATATATCCCCTGCTCAATCGCTCTTAGCAGCGTCGACTTACCGTGATAGCCACCGCCCACAATCAGGGTGATCCCTGCGCGAATGCCGAGACCTGTCACCTGGCCGCTGTGCGGGGCTTCGAGCACTATAGTACCGCCAGCGGGTGGCACAAAAAGGTCAGCTTGATCTGCCGGTAGGGGACGTTCGTCAATGCCGCTACGACGAGGCAAACAAGCACCTGCGGCGATGAAAGCCACCAGTCCGTTCGGGGCTAGCTGGCTTCTGAGCGCTTCGGCATCTTTGAAAGCATGGATGTGACGAGTCAGTTCAGCTTCATTTAGGGCTTCGTATTTGAGCGTGCGTTCTACAAGCTGAGGAATATCTTCGCAGAGCAAAGCCGCTGCTGCTTTTCCAGCAATGCGCCGACCGAAGGCCGGTAGGCCAACTGTCAGCCTTGCTTCTATGCCCCCTGAATCTATCCAAAGGGCAGAACGCCGCAGAATAGCTTGGCTAGGGACTGATATCTCAATATTGCCGCTTTGGCCTGACCCTCTTTTTCTCATCAGAGACTGGGCCACTTGAGCGACCTGTCTAGTAAGGTAATCGGCGATCGCTATTTGCGTTTCATAATCGGTCAACCACCGGGGCGGAAACCGCGCCGTCTCTGGAGCTATTTTGAGCCGAATTCGACTGGGCGCGGCAAAGGGGTCGCCCTGCACATAGTCCACGATCAAATCAAATTCAGGAAATTCGTAATCGCCCTTTATGCCTTTGTAGTCCCGATAGCTACCGCCTTCTAAATTTATTAATTGCCGTTGAAATGTTTGCCAATTTGCCATGCAATTTGCGGTCAATCTATTTCTCTCTGACGAATGAAAACCTTACTTATAACAGATGTATCCTTACGTTAAGGATCGTTATGCTTGGTTCAATTATCAATCAATACAAGCGCTGAAAGGCGGATGATAGATATGCCTGAGCGGTGTCAGTTTTTACCTTTTAGCGAACCATAACTAACGAGTACGTTCGCTACAACCCCTTAATTTCGTCTTCAAAAACTTCTTTGTAATTCTTTCCGATTTAAGTAAACGAGCCAACCCCAATGATTTTTCTGAAAAGTGTCAGCCCAGCCTATTTAGTTCGGAAGTCCCTGTTAGCACTTGCTGCTGCTGGACTGATTGTTTCAGGAATAGACACCGCTCAAGCCTCTACTGATAGTTCAGTGGATAGTTCAGGGCCTTCCTTTTCAGAGGCCGAAGAATCTTTAGGGTCTGGCACACTTAAAGGCGATGCCCTCCCAGATCGTCTAGGTGCTCAAACCATCGCTTCTCAGACTGTTTTGGCAGACGGTACGTACCTATTTGGCCAGACCGCCGAGCCCAATGTAATGGGATCGACCTACGCAATCGTTTCAGTCGAAAACAACCGAACGATAGGCGCATTTTACCAGCCTCGATCTTCATTCGACTGCTTTTCTGGCGAGGTTTTGCCTGACCGTTTGGCGATCAATATTGTCGATAGCTATGAGGGCACGGTATATCCCTATTCCGTTTCGTTAGTTGCCAGCGATGCGTTAGCCGCCGGAAGTGCCGCAAACCCGTACACATTAGAGGGCTTTCATCAGCTCGATAACCTGAGCGACCAGGATCGCGAAATCTTGGCCACCTGTCAGGGTGACTTGGCTCAATAGCTATCGTTCGAGATCAGGCTAATCTCTGAGTGTTTGGATCGAGTGCATCCCACTTTTGCAAGTAGTTGCCGCCCTCACCCTAAATCCCTCTCCCGAGGGGAGAGGGACTTTGAATCCGGCTCTCTTCTCCCTCGGGAGAAGGGTTGGGGATGAGGGCTTCAACGATCTACATAACTGGAATGCACTCGTTTGGATCTCTAAACGCTCAGAGATCCAAACGTTTGGGCAATGACTTATCGTCTGTTGCAAAACAAGTAAGTTTTATATCTTTGCGCTCAAGACGGGCATTCTTGATCAACCGTCCTAACTGAGTCCTAATAGATCGTCTGTGCGGTGTGTATTACGGGAAACACACCATAGATTACGGCTCCCTCTAGTGCCAGAACACCCGAAATGCAAGTATATTGACATTAGTAGATAAATAACTTAACGAACGCCAGCGCAGACAGTTAGCGCAAACAATGGGCCGTCTGCTCCGGGTAGGTGCCTCCTTAAAGTCTCTGCTTTTGGTCAGGGCAGCTATGTCGGTGCAGTACGTTAAGCCATTAAACCTTGGTTGAGGTCTCTCCAAATATGTTTGAGCATTTCACAAATACGGCGATCGCAGTCATCATGCAGGCGCAAGAGGAGGCCCGTCGCCTGGGTCACAACTTTGTTGGCAGTGAGCAACTCCTGCTCGGCATTATCAAGGAGAACACGAGCGTCGCAGCAAAGGTGTTGGACGAATTCGGCATCAACTTGGCCAACGCTCGCACTGAAGTAGAATCTATCATTGGTCGAGGCTCCGGCAACGGCCCTGTAGAAATTCCCTTCACTCCGAAAGTCAAGCAGGTATTTGAGCAGGCTTTTCAGGAAGCCCGTAAGCTCGACCATCCCTACATCGAGCCTGAGCATCTGCTGCTGAGCCTGACTCAGAACTCTGAAAGCGTTGCCTATCGAGTGATTGCCAACCTGGGTGTAGATCCAGAGAAAATCCGCGTGCAGCTGATTCAAGTCATCGGCGAAAGTACGCCAGTACCCTCGGGACGAGTGGGTACGAATAGCAAGTCTGAGCGCAAGTCGAGCAGCAGCGTGTTGACCGAATACGGCACTGACCTCACTGCTGTAGCAGCCGAAGGGAAGCTAGATCCAGTTATCGGTCGTCACAAAGAGATTGAGCGGGTAGTGCAGATCTTAGGTCGCCGCACGAAGAATAATCCTGTGCTGGTCGGTGAACCAGGTGTGGGTAAAACGGCGATCGCTGAAGGATTAGCTCAGCGCATTGTTAACCAGGACGTTCCTGAAGCGCTGATTGACCGCCGCGTCATCAGCCTTGATATGGGTCGGTTGGTTTCGGGTACCCGCTTCAGAGGCGACTTTGAAGAGCGAATTACGCAGGTAATCGAGGAAGTCCGTAACTCTCAAGATGTCATTCTGGTCATTGATGAAATTCATACGCTGGTGGGAGCAGGCTCCTTAGAAGGCGGTATGGACGCAGCGAACTTGCTGAAGCCAGCCCTAGCGCGGGGTGAAATGCAGTGTATTGGTGCCACTACTTTAGATGAGTATCGCAAGCATATTGAAAGAGATGCTGCACTAGAGCGCCGCTTTCAGCCGGTGACTATTGCACCCCCTTCTGTAGAAGACACCGTCGAGATTCTGTACGGCTTACGCAGTCGCTACGAACAGTTCCATCGGCTTAACATTACCGATGAAGCAGTGGAAGCTGCGGCTGCTTTGAGCGATCGCTACATCACAGATCGCCACCTCCCTGACAAAGCGATTGACTTGATCGATGAAGCGGGTTCGAGAGTGCGCCTGCGCTACTCGCGCAACATTCCAGCGAGCGAGCTGCGGAGCGAACTGCGCCAGGTGCAAAAGGACATCATAGAAGCTGTCCAGCTTCAGGACTTCGACCAGGCGGCTTCCTTACGAGAGAATGAATCTGCCCTAACGCAGCAAATTCAAGACACGCTGGGAGGTGATGTGACAATCACCGGCATCCCCGAAGTGAGCGATGAAGACATTGCCGATATCGTCTCTTCTTGGACGGGCGTCCCGGTGAATGCCATTACTGAGACTGAATCGGTCATGATGATGCACTTGGAAGATACTTTGCACGAGCGAGTGGTTGGCCAAGACGAAGCAGTAGTTGCTGTCTCCAGGGCAATTCGCAGGGCTCGGGTGGGGCTGCGCGGGATGGACAGGCCGATTGCGAGCTTAGTCTTCTCCGGCCCGACAGGTGTGGGGAAAACTGAGCTAGCCAAAGCACTCGCTCAATCGGTCTTTGGCTCTGAGGAGTCGATGATTCGCCTGGACATGTCCGAATTCATGGAGTCGCATACGGTTTCCAAGCTAATTGGCTCCCCGCCAGGATTTGTCGGCTATGACGAGGGCGGTCAGCTTACCGAGGCCGTGCGTCGCAAGCCCTACAGCGTCATCTTGATGGATGAAATTGAAAAGGCCCACCCCGACGTATTCAATATCCTGCTGCAAGTACTTGATGACGGTCGCCTGTCCGATTCCAAGGGCCGAGAGATCAGCTTTAAGAATACGCTGATCATCATGACCTCTAATATCGGCTCCAAAGTGATTGAGAAAGGCGGTGGCGGACTCGGATTTGAGCTGACTGAAGACGACGCGGTCACCAGTCGCTACAACAACATTCGCAATCTTGTGAATGAGGAAATGAAGCAGTTCTTCCGGCCTGAGATGATCAACCGGATTGATGAGATTATCGTCTTCCGACAGCTTACGAGGGATGAAGTCAAAGAGATCGCTGAGGTTCTGTTGAAACAGGTGAGTAGCCGGTTGGCAGATCGCAATCTATCCTTCAAGCTCACAGACGCCTTTAAGGAACGTTTGGTTGAGGAAGGCTACGATCAGCGCTACGGGGCAAGACCCATGCGCCGAGCAATCTCTCGCTTAGTTGAAGATCATCTGGCTGAGGCGATTTTGGCAGGCACTTTGAAGGATGGTGACACCGTTGTCTTCGATATCGACAAAGAAGGCGAAATAGTTGTACAACCTGAACGTGAGCCCGCTTTGATTGGGGCAAAGCCGCACTAGCCGACAGCTAGCAGTCCACCTGCTGGTACCGGTGAACGAACAAGTCGAAGCCACGGAATGTTCCGTGGCTTTTTCGTGCACAAAGGATGCCAGGATTGTAGCGATCGCAGATCTGGGTGACAACATCCGCCGTGAAGCAGGAAGATTTCGCTGCGTGAGATAGCATACAGGAGTCCAATTAAGCGCCCCTTCGCTGCTTGTATTTTGGCTACGCTTTCTGACTTGGATAAAGGCTTTCTCAGTGTTGTGAGGGATTGTTTCCGCTGGATGATGTTAGTTTCTAATACTTTTGAGAAATTGGATGATAGCTGATGAGGAAAGAATTTAATGTGGTAATTGAGAGAGATGCGGATGGTTACTATGTTGCAAGTGCGAAGCGGCAGAAAGTGGGTTTGCAGGTGCGGCTTGGGCCTCGTAGTCTTCGGGGTAGGTTGGGGCAGGTTTTGCGGTAGGGTTCGCTGTCCTTCGCGATAGCATTGCCATCACAGCTTTAAAGACGTTCTGCGAGCTGAATGAATTCTTCGGCACGAGAAATGTTCTCAAAAGCTTCGCCTGCTGTAATTCTGCGTGCTGTGCTATAGTCGCCATCTGTACGAACTCGCGCTGCGTCAATTAAGTATCGGTGATACTTGCTTGGTAAGCGCTGCGTTTTAGCAAACGCCTTGCCAAAGGCGCTTATCACAGCAGCGTGACTTGAAAAGGTTAGACCTTCACCGAGTAAGAAGGCTTGAGCTATATAGAACATACTGTAGTACGCTCTCGAAACGGCAAAGCCATGCATGTTTTCATCAGATAGAAGCTGCGCTGCTTTCAGGCTTTCTTTAGCTTTTTCTACTAGCAAGGCTTGCTCCTCATTCATACGGCGATACCTTCTCGCCGAACATTTATCAGCAAAGGATTTTGCCGGGTTTTCCAGTCTTGCAAGCCTGCCCATACGTGGGTGATTAAAACATCGTG
>JBBQAC010000081.1:0-15570 GCA_038315915.1 Phormidesmidales cyanobacterium | reverse complement strand
AAGTTGATATCCGAGTCAAGATCGGCCCTCAGATAGTCTGTATAGGTTTTGTATCGCGTAGAAGTATAGGTCACTTGCAAGACGCCGGATGATTAACTTGGCGGTACTGTTTGAAGTATAGCAAGCGAACATTCCAGGCCGTTCTTAGCGATATGCAGCCGTTTATAGCGTTACCCGGATGCATTCAGGTAACGCTAGTCACTTGGCCTGTTGTTATGCGAAGGTTTTGCCTGCATTGCTGTATTCAAGCCAAGTGACCAATGCTATAGATGAGGTCTGAGATTTAATTATCTAGCTGAGCGATCGCCGTACTCTGGTAGTAGTGCTGCAAAATTTGCTCAAAGCTCCAGCCCTGCTCGGCCAGGCTGCGTGCCCCCCACTGACTCATGCCGACGCCGTGGCCAAAGCCGAAGCCAGTAACCGTCACCCGGCCTGCATTTTGATCGATGCTGATGGTGAAGCGAGTGCTGCGGAGTCCCAAAGCAGAGCGGACGTCGCTGCCTTTTAGGGTTCGGGTGCCGCCGTCGCCAGCGATACTGATGGTCGCAACGCGGCCCTGAGTCGTGAGGTGGGGTGTCCCAATCGAGCGCACCCGGCCAACACCGCCGACCCGATTGCCAAAGTCAGAGAGGCTAAACGTCTCTTGCCATCTGAAGACGGGCGCATTCTGGTCGTAGTCTTCGACGCCGCGCAGGTAGGGCACATCGCTACTCCATACTTCGCTGGCGTTTTCGGTATGGCCACCTGAAGAAGAGTGAAAAATTGCCTCGATTACCTGACCGCCATAGGTCACAACCTGATTTGCGGTGGTATCAACGGCGGTGATGGTGCTGGGCGCTTCCTGAGCAATTCCTTTGTACACCTGAGAAGCGGTGGTGGCATCGAGGTCGTACAGGGGGCTGCGCGATCGCGATCGCTTATACAAAGCATAGGAACGCGCAGCTACCGCCTGAGATTGCAAAGCAGCTTGCGGCCAGCTAGTCGGCATTTCGCTGCCAACTACGCTGTAAAGATAGTCTTCCAGGTCGACATAGTTGACCGCCGCTAGCTTACCGCCCGCCGCCGTCACTAGCACCCGCCCGCGATACCACTTGTCGCCAATCCACACAAAGCCATCAGCAGAAGGCTCCAGCCAAAAAGCACTCGACTCGGCCAGGGTGCCACTACCATTGGTCAAATCGACGCCGCTGCCGTCCGATTTAAGCGTAATGCCCTGCAATTCTGGGAGCTGATAGAGCGCTTGCCCGTTACCGTTGCGAATAATGCCCGTGGTAGAACTGCCGACGCTGATGGCGCTGGTTCCTTCGTTGATCGCCACGCGCAATTCCACGGCGGCCTGAGCGGGAAGTACCAGCAGCAGCCACAGCAGCAGCCCGCCACACCAGCGCAGGCTTCGATACAGTGCCGAGAGGGAAAGATTGTCCTGAGGAGCTGTAGTCAGGCGAAACAGCCAATTTTTCGTGAAGGGAGTCATCTGCGTAGCCATGACGATAGTGCTAATTCGTAAAAGACAGTAACGCTCAGCGGAAGCTAGCAACCTGAGGAGGCAAGTCAGCCCCTAAAAGCAGCCACGAATCGCGATCGCATCAAATTAGATTGAGATGTTTTCATCGTTCCCCAACCATCCCTAAAATTTGAACATTTCCCAACGAGCCTGGTGTCAGTTTGTCGGGTGGCTATTGACAGCTCTCCAGTCAGCCGCCCAATGCGACCTAAAAGCAGCTAAGAAAAGCCTAAATGAGACCGGCCTTTCTGTACAGGTCTTCCAAGCGGGCCAGGATCTTTTGACCGTAGAGCGGGTCGGCTGCCCATAGATTGCTGAGCTGCCCGACCAGCGGGGCAACACCGCGTTTTACAAAGTCAAATCGCGGATCGACTTTATCACGGGCTAAGGGCTCTGTGCTGGCATAGGCTTTGAGGTGCTGAATTTGAGCGCGAACGCCAATCCGAGCACTGCTAAAAGTGGCTAGCTGACCGGCCCCATCGGCCAGTCCTGCAAAATTGTTTTGAGCCGGTCGCACCAGGCCGGGAAACCGCAAAAAATCAGTTTCTACACACATTTGGCAAAAGGCAATGTCGTAGTCCACGCCTTCGATAGTGGCTTCTTCCCGGTAAATCTTCGGCAGGTCAGGAAACAGGTCGAGCGCTTTGTCATTTTCTGAGCGCAGGAAAACGGTCAGGTTGACCTCTGTGCTGCTGCCATGGCTCATAATTACATCAATTGTGCCAGGGCAAATGCCCAGCGCTGAAGCCGGTCTGAGCTGTAGCGTACGGGTGGCCGCATCCCAACTGATAGATACTCTAAACGGCTTGAGGTCAATCGCTTTGACATACACCACGCCGCGATAGCGAACCCGGCGAACTTCCTCACTGCGAGTGAGATCGACGCTCAAAAGATCGGCCAAGTCAATTGGAATGTAGGCATTGCCGCTGATGATGATGCCTTTTTCGGCGTAGCTGCCCCCATTGATTTCGATATTGATCGTGGGGTACTCAGGAACTGTGGGCTGAGGCGGCGTAGGGCTACCACCCGTGACCGCCCGGCTCCAGGCGGCGAGGCCATTGGCTAGGCCAACCGCAAAATTGCGTCGCTGCCCCGTGAGCAAGTTAAAGTCTTCGAGATTGGTCAGGTAAACCAGCTCAGCAACTAAGGCAGGGGGAACGGTTTGCCGGCAAAAGGCCAGTCGGCCAGTGGCAGATGAAGTATCGGGCCGAACACCTCGGCTGGGTAGCGCCGGAACTTCTTTGAGCAGGGCTAGCAGCAGCAGTTCGGCCTGATCACGGCGATCGCGATTGTTGTAAATGTGATAGACCGTCGCGCCTCTGGTAGCAGCGTTGGTAAAGCTCTCAGCATGAATTTCGAGGGCGACGGCGGTGGCGGTGGCGCGGGCATTGATCCAGCCGATGCTCTGGGCCAAGCTGAGGTCGTCGGGCACGGAGAAAACGTCATAGCCGCGCGATCGCAGTTCTGGCACGACCAAGTCCCGGAGGGCAATCATCTCCTGAGCTTCAGTGGTACCTCTGACGCGGGCACCCGGATCGCGCACACCATTTTCAATACCGCCGTGACCCGCTGAGATAAAAATCTGTGCCATGGAAGGTTGCTCGCTGCTCTCTGCTGTATGCCGATTTTTGAGGTAAGCCTTCAGGGCGGCTAACAATTGTCGTCAGAATACCTTACTTTATCGATGCGATCTTGCCTGACTGATGATGAGTACCGATGATTTTTTTAATAAAGTGCCGATTTTCTCAGGTGTCTTCCACAGAATCTGTAGAGGCTGCTTTGTCTGTTTGCCGAAATGAGCGAAACAATAGCTGAATTCCCAGCGCGGCCAGCCCCAAAGCCGCAATCCCAAAAATACCCGTCCCCAAAGCGGCCATGCCGACGACCAAAGTCCGCACCGCTGCTGAAATATTGACCACAGCCGGATTCGAGGAGGTGACGGGCTTATTTGCAAAGCTCTCAGCGATGGACAGCGTCAGGCGATAGGCGAGCAGCGCAAAGACGCTGGCACTTAGCGACCCAATAAAGCAGCGCAGCGGCGTGGCTGGAAGCTTTTCCTGAATGGCATCGGGGGCAGGTTTTTCCGTGGGTTTTTCCATTGAGCGATCGCTCCATACTACTCGCTGATGTTTACGCGGTGTCCGCTTCCCTTCTAGAATAAGTTGCCGGTTGACCGAATATTACTGAAGGATACCTTAGCCATTGGCTCAAAGAGCGCGCAAAAGATTCGGCCAGCACTGGCTACGCAGCGATCAGGTACTCAACCAGATCGTCGCAGCCGCTGAGGTCGTCCAGGGCGATCGCCTGCTCGAAATTGGCCCCGGTCAGGGCGTCCTCACCCAGCGGCTGCTACAGACACCCGCTCAGGTACTGGCTGTTGAAATTGACCGGGACTTATGTTTGCAGCTTAGCGAACAATTTATTGCGGACATGGCTTCGGGCCAGTTTCGCCTGATCGAGGCTGACTTTTTGAAGCTGGACTTTGAGCAGGCACTGCTGGACTTTGAGCAGGCTCGCCCTAATAAGGTCGTGGCGAATATTCCTTACTACATCACCGCGCCAATTTTAGAAAAGCTGTTGGGGACGTTGCGCGCGCCCAATCCGCAGCCGTTTGAGAATATTGTGCTGCTGGTGCAAAAAGAAATTAGCGATCGCCTCTGCGCCGAACCGGGTACCCGAGCCAACGGAGCGCTGACCATTCGCGCTCAGTACCTGGCGGACTGCGAAGAAATTTGCCCAGTGCCGCCCGATGCCTTTAAGCCACCGCCCAAGGTAGATTCTGCGGTAATTCGGCTGCGCCCCAGACCTTTTCCTACGCCCGCTCAGAACCTGGCTAGACTCAGCCAACTGGTGAAAGTCGGCTTTGCTCAAAAGCGAAAAATGCTGCGCAACAATTTACAAAGCATCGTAGATCGCGACCTGTTGAACGCAACACTAGAGCGCTTGGCGATTAACCCTCAGGTTCGAGCTGAGGATCTCGGCGTGGCCGAGTGGGTAGCGCTGAGTGACGCGATAGGAGAAGCGATGCCAGACGATACGCTTTAATAAGCTCAAAATCATTCGTTTACCGATTTATGATCACTCTGCTCGCCTACGCAAAAATCAACTTGTATCTGGAGATTATTGGCGATCGCCCCGATGGTTTTCACGAGCTAGCCATGGTCATGCAAAGCGTTGGATTAGCTGACCGAATCACGCTAAAGCCACTTAGTGCGTCTGTCATTCGCCTGAACTGCGACCATCCGCTGGTACCCACTGACGCGACCAATCTGGCTTATCGCGCGGCAGGGCTGCTGCAAAAGCGTTTTCCCAGCCGCACCAATCGCTGCGGCGGCGTCGAAATCACCATTGATAAAAAAATTCCGGTCGGCGCGGGCTTAGCAGGTGGCTCGGCCAATGCGGCAGCAGCGCTATTCGGCTTAGACGTCCTGTGGCAGTTAGGGCTCACCCGAATAGAACTGCAAGAACTGGGCGCGGAGCTAGGGTCGGATGTGCCCTTTTGCTTGGCCGGAGGCTGTGCGATCGCCACCGGGCGCGGTGAAAACATTAATCCCATTCCCAACCCGCCCAAACTATGGGCGGTTCTGGCCAAGTACAACAGCCTTTCGGTATCCACCCCCTGGGCCTACAAAACCTACCGGCAGCAGTTCAAAGGCAACTATTTGTCGCTGGACGATGCGGCGAGTTTGGAAGAGCGGCGATCGCGCGTCCATTCCGGCGACATTGTGAGAGCCCTCAGCGCCCACAACGCCACAGCCATCGGCGCACAGCTGTACAACGACTTAGAAAAAGTCGTCCTGCCGGCCCATCCAAAAGTGGCGCAGCTAAAAACCACAATGGCCGCCGCTGCGCAGGGCAACCTCGGCACCTTAATGACAGGCTCAGGCCCCACTGTGTTTGCGCTCACCGAAACGTCTGAACAAGCCCAAACCATCCGGCAAGCCGTGCATCAGCAGATACGCGATTCAGATTTGCAGCTATACGTCGCGCCCTTCACTGGCAGAGGACTACAAATAGACCAAGAGCAAACAGACCAAGGGCAAATAGACCAAGGGCGACAGGCAAAACCTTAACTGGACAGCACCCCAGAAAGCATCTCTCATCGCTCTCTCAGTCACCGATCCTAAAATTAAACTTTGGCGCTGTCCTGGCGGTATTTAACAAGCAATCCTCTAAGCAAAGGCTATTTATAAAGTCTCTGTAGGTTTTTTGTTTTCTAAGTTTTTGCTGTCCGCTACGTTTTAGGGTTGTAGATATTCAGTAGGTTCAGGTGTCACAACTGCTGACCTACTGCCCGAGTAAACGCCGTAGTGTAGTTTAAGATACTATCTGGGACACCGTTGTGGATACTGTATCCAGCGGTTTTGATGTCTCATGGGCAACCGACGTTCGGCACAGGCAACATGCCTCTCAAGTAACCGTTAATCCTCAGTCAAGATCGCGATTTTAGGTAAGCAGACAACTATGGTCTTTAGAGCAGATAAAAAAAGCTGGCGCAGATGCCAAAAGCAGCTTTTGCGAGGCGCTGTTCTAGCGAGCGTGACCGCCTTGCTAGGGCAAGGGATTGCCTCACCACCTGCGCAAGCTGAGGTCAACCGTTTTTGTCAACAATCCCAAGCGGGCGTAGACCTGAAGGAGTCGCTGCGGGTCGCGGGCGCTCAGGGAGAGGCGACAGCCCAACGGCAATACGAAGCACTCAGAGCGCAACACCAGGCTGAACTCAAGAACTGTCGCCAGACAAATTGGCCTGAGAATCAGGCGATCTGGCTGCGGCTGTACCCCTGTGATCTGCAGCCCGGTCGGTTAGACGAGGTGATGGATCGCATCGTCAACCTGGGCTATAACCAGGTCTATATCGAAGCCTTTTCCAATGGCCAAGTGCTGCTGCCCAAAAACAACAACCCCACGGTTTGGCCCAGCCTGGTTCAGTTTGATGAGTATGCTGATCGCGATTTATTAGCGGAGGCGATCGCTTCTGCCCACGCGCATGACCTGAAAGCCTTTGCCTGGATGTTCACCATGAACTTCGGCTACTCGTACGGTCAAAGGGCTGACCGCCGTCAGGTGCTCGCTCGCAATGGCTCTGGCGCGGATACACTATCCTTTGCTGACCAGGGCAATAGCGGCACCTCGGAAGATGCTTTCATCGATCCTTACAATCGTCAGGCCCAAAGCGACTACTTGCAGATGGTGAGAGCGGTCATCGCGCGTAAGCCTGATGGCGCGCTATATGACTACGTCCGCTACCCCCGATTGACCGGCGCAGCCTCGGTTGTAAGCAACGTCAGAAACCTTTGGATTTATGGGTCAGCGGCGAATCAGGCACTGGTGCAGCGGGCTACAAATGGCAAAGGCAGAGAGCTGATTCAACGGTTTTTGCAACGCGGCTATATCACCGATGGCGATGTCGCTCAGGTCGATAGCCTGTATCCAAACGAGGGAGAACCGCTCTGGCAGAGCCGCAATCCACCAGCGGTAGATCCTAAAAATTTGGCACCCGCTTCGGCTCGCCGCCCTGGCTTGCAGAATGAGCTGTGGCGACTCAGCGTGGCCCACGCCATTCAGGGAGTTGTAGACTTTTTGCAGGCAGGCGCTACCCCGGCCAGACAGGCAGGACTCCCCACGGGCGCAGTCTTTTTTCCCTATGGCAATCGGGCGGTCGGCAGCGGCTATGACGCACGCTTACAGCATTGGAACCGCTTTCCAAGCTGGATGGACGCGCACCCGATGGCCTACGCAGTCTGTGGTAATACCGGCTGCATCGTGGAAGAAGTGCAGCGGGTTGTGAGCGTACGGGGTAATCCGGCTACTGTGAAACCTGCTATAGCGGGAAGGTGGGGAGCGCAGCCTGATCGCCCTTCACTAGAAGCTCAAATGGATGCCCTACAGCGAGCGCTCCCCCAGCTCAAAACGGTCAGTCACTGGTCTTTCTCCTGGCAGGATGCCGAATTTGAACGCACCCGAAAGTTCTGCACACCCACCGTTCAAAACGCTGACTTAGACTCACTGAGAAGTCGCGCCAGGCCAGACAGCTTGGGAGAAAGTGCCAGCCAACCTCAATAGAGTAGACTACGGGGCTGTATTCTCTTCGCTGAGATAGCCTCGGGGGGTGATAAACCAGCCTTCGTAGGTATGGCTGCTACGGTTGCCGATAATGACGGTGGTCAGCATATCGATAGGGTGCGTCAGCATGTCATTTAAAGTAGTGAGGGTAATCGACTCATCGGGACGGTACAGGGCGCGGGCTAGGGCCACAGGAGTGCTGGCAGGGCGGTGCTGAAGAAACGTATCGCGGGCGAAGACGATTTGCTCAGTGCGGGTTTTGGATTTGGGGTTGTATAGAGCGACGATGAAGTCGGCCTGGGCAGCGGCTTGTAGTCGGGCCTTGATCACGTCCCAGGGAGTGAGCAAGTCGCTCAGGCTGATAGCGCAAAAGTCGTGCATGAGCGGGGCTCCCACTCTGGAAGCTGCTGACTGGAGAGCGCTGACTCCAGGAAATACCTGTACGGCTGGGGTTTTCCCATCCCAGCTTTGCGCCCGTAACTGTTCTAATACCAGCCCTGCCATGCCGTAAATGCCACAGTCGCCTGAGGAAATCACCGCGACGGTCAGTCCCCAGTCAGCCAGAGCGATCGCTCGCTCAGCCCGCTGTTGTTCCTGCGTGATCGGCAGGGCTTCGACAATCTGACCGGGGCGCAGTAAGGGGCGAATCAGGTCGACATAAAGACTGTAGCCAATGACAACATCGGCATCGGTAATGGCGGCTTTGGCGGCAGGGGTGATCTGGCTGAGGCTTCCAGGGCCAGTCCCGACCAGATGGAGCCGTCCGGTGCGGCCAGTGTAACCGCGTTCGGATTGGGCGATCGCCACGGTCACTGCGCCCGCATAGCCCGCCTGCCTGACGACTTGCTTTTTGGCCCGCAAGCTGGCGGCATGATCGCTTTGCTCAGCCGCGACCATGGCTGCTGCCTCCGAGACACTGGGCGTACCCACAGCTTGCTCGACGACTTTAGAGGGCGTCGGCACCGCTATTTTTTTGAGCGTTTTGGCGCTGTAGCATCGCAGCGGCCAGTTCTTTTCATGGACAAATTCGAGCAGGCCCGCTTCATCAGCTTTGAGATCGAGCGTGGCGACGCCAGCGATCGCGCCTAAAGCCAAATGGTGCTCCTGACAGACTTTTTCGACTGCATAGGCAATTAGTTCCTTATCAGTGCCGCGTTCACAGCCGATGCCGACCCACAGGACGCGCGGGTGCCACTGCACTTTGGGCAGGGCAGTATCAGGTGCGAAGGTACGCTGGATGGGACTGATCCAGATCCGCGCTTGGGGGTCGGCCTGCTGGTTGCGGTCGGCAAATTCAGGGAAGCCGAACTGAAAAGGATGATTGGCCGGAAGGTTGTCCTGCCATAGCGTAGTGCCTGCTTCCTGCAAAACTTGAACGGGCTGCTGCCGGGCGATCGCCGCACTCACCCCCGTCCAATCGCCGCTACCGCGCTGCCAGCCAAAGGGATTGCCCAGCGTATCTACCCCCTGTAGCTCTAAGGTGCTAGCGGCTCCGGTAAGGATAGGCTGAGCGCCGAGTCGCTGGCTGATGGTTTGGGTGAGGCGATCGCCCCCGCCCTGATGCCCGCCGCACAGGCTAATCGCAAATTTCCCAGCCTGATCAACCACTACAATGGCTGGATCGGTCGCTTTGTCGGTTAATAGCGGCGCAATTAGCCTTACCACCGCGCCGCTCGCCAGACAAAAGACAAATCCTTCATACGCTTGCCAATGGGTTTGTAAAAAGGTTGCCAGCGAGGTGTCATAAAGACGATAGCTCAGGTTTAGATCAGCTGCTTCAGCTTGCAATTTGGGCGCGATCCATAGCTCAGCGGCTTCACCCAAAGGCGCTAAACGGCGAAGGCCCGCAGGCGTTGTAGTAATAGCGGCAAGGGTGGAAGGCATAAGATATTTATCAGCTTGGACTACACGACATGATATGCCGTAATCACCGTTTTTCTATCGGTGCGATGGATGGCGACAGCTGCCAATCCATCCTTCTGTCTGGCAATAGCACTCTACCTGCATCTGCTGATAACTAACCAGCACGTACTCTTCAAGCGTCGGGATTTGAATGTATGCTTGGGACGTCATCTCGGTCTACTAGATGTTATTGGAAATCCTGTGGACAACAGAAACGTGCGACCTTTCCTGAGCTTTGCGTTTCTAGGCGATTGCTACCGGCTTGTCAGCGTTTCCTCGCCAGGTAGCACAATGGCCATACTGACAGGGCTATGAATTTTCCCAGAGTAGTTTTCTTCGGGTAAGCTGCCCCATCATAAGTACAGCCCAGAAATCAGAGCATCTAAGCTGTAGGCGATCGCTTTCACCTGCTGTTCTCTCCTCTACCGCCGTAGATTGATGAATGCCATCTGATTTTGCTACAGGAATGTATGCACAGAAAGCTTTTAGCAGTCAACAACTGATAAGAACGTCATAATAAGGGCAATTGAGATCTAGATTAAGTGCTCAGCTCACGGCCAGCTTGAACGATTGGAGCGTGCCGGTATGGCTTTCTACCTAGAAGATAAGTACATCGATCCGCTCACGGACTTTGGATTCAAGCGTATTTTCGGCACCGAGCCCAACAAGGTGCTGCTGATTGATTTCTTAAATACGCTTTTGCCAGCGCATCATCGAATTCAAGACATTACATTCAAAAATACCGAGAACATCGGCTATACGCCTTTTGACCGGCGAGCGATTTTTGACATTTACTGTCAGGGGGAAAATGGCGATCACTTCATAGTCGAAGTACAAAAAGCCAAGCAGAATTTTTTCAAAGATCGCAGTATTTTCTACGCAACGTTCCCCATTCAAGAACAGGCCAAACAGGGCATTTGGGATTTTCAGCTCAAGGCGGTGTACTCCGTGGGAGTGTTAGATTTTGTTCTCAAAGACCATCAAGACGAAGCCGATTTCATCCATACAGTTGAGCTGAAAGATCAGAAATGCCAGGTGTTCTATGACAAGCTGAAGTTTATTTACATTGAGCTGCCTAAGTTTACAAAGTCGATTGAGGAACTGGATTCTCAATTGGATAAGTGGCTGTTTGCGCTGAGGCATTTGGCGGAGTTGAGCGATCGCCCCCAACCACTTCAGGAGGGCATCTTCAGCAGGCTTTTGGATGTCGCAGAAATTGCTAACTTTTCTCGCACTGAGCAAGAAACCTACGAAAGTAGCTTGAAGTACTACCGAGATCTGAATAATGTCGTGAACACCTCCCGGCAGGAAGGACGGCAGGAGGGGCGACAGGAAGGACGGCAAGAAGGCATTTATCAAGTGGCACAAACCATGAAAGCAGCGGGCGTTCCATTGCCGGAAATTGCCAAATACACGGGGCTGACACTGAGCGAAATTGAAAGGCTTTGATAGACAAAGCCTAACGAAGGCGTCGCATTGGCGTTGGCCGAAAATCCTGGCTCTGCGTTACTGCCCTTGCGAGATGTAGAGCGGTTCTAATTTGTGAAAGGGGACTACGCGCTGATCTGTCCGAATCCAGAGACCGGAGAATACGATGGGGCTACGGTTGATATCGTGCCTGATTGTATCCGATTCTTTTGCAAGCGGTATGGGACTGTGGTTAAAGCTGGGAAACGGGCGATCGCAGACCTCGGCCTTTATTAGGTGCGTTTCAGCAGTTCACCGAGAATAGATACACAGAAAGACCTCAGCATTCAATAGCTCGGAAAAACGTCATAATGAGGCCAATTGTGGCAGAGCGCTAAGTAGATATGGTGGTGACGACAGTAGCGACGTTTTTTGGTGGATGGGCGCTGGACTTAGTGAAGGAGAAGGCTGGCGAGACCCTTGACCATAAGCTGAATTCGTCTACTGTAGAACGGGCCTTGAAGCAGGCAGTTAGCGCGGCTGAGAAAGAAGTGCCTGAGCTATTTTCGTCCTATGAGAAAGACGGGTTGCGGGGGATTGATCGGTTTCTGAATAATGCGTTTAAGGAAACGGCGATCGCAGAGTTACAAAAGCCCTTGCAAAACCAGGGAAAGCCAAACGACGCCCTGCTCGCTAAAGCTTTTCTGAGAGAAGCTGAATCACATTCAGCGCTTGGGGATATCGATCCGCGCTTGGTCGAAGCTTGGATGCGGGCATTCACCGAGGCTTATTTTCAGACGACTAACAGCTTTCTCAGCTATCAGGTGACAAAAGAGCAGTATTACAGGCAGCTCAGAGCCAAGATCGGGAAAGTTGTGTTTTCGGGGATGGCGGTGGATGGCACCGTGGTGGATGAGCCGGGTGAGCTGGCCAAAATTTTCGTGATGCCCGATGTGCAAAGGCAAAACGTAAAAGGTTACGAGCTAGCTGAAATGCCCTTGCCAGAAGTGGCCGATGGGCAGCAGCTGATTCAGTGGGAGCAACAGCAACAGCTTCGGCTGATGAAAGGTCAATCTGATAGGCAGCAGCAGCCTGTTTCTGCTGTTGAGCTGTTAAAGTCAAAGGCTGAGCGAGTTGTTCTTTTGGGTGCGCCTGGTGCGGGGAAGACTACCCTGATCAACTACTGGGTTGTGACTGCTGCATTGGCGCAAACTGAAGAAAATCCTTCGGCAAGTCTCTCAGCATCGGGTGTTGGTCAGTACTTTCCTATTCTCATTCGCATCCGCGATTTAGCGCGTGAGCCGGAGCTGTCGGTACTCGAATTTTTAGAACGATTTGTTAAAAGAGATCTGGAGATTGATAGCGTCCCTACCGGCTTTTTTCAGCACTGGCTAAAAACTGGGCAGGCGCTTATTTTGCTTGACGGGCTGGATGAAGTGGCGGACGATACGCAGCGTAAAAACGTTGTGGGGAAGATTGAAACTTTTTTGGGGACGTGCGATGATCGCTGCCCTGCCATCATCACCTCTCGCCCTGCTGGGTACCGTGACGACTACTTTAGCCGCAGTCAATATCCTCACTATGAGCTGTTGCCCTTTGATGATGAAAAGATCGAAACCTTTATCAATCACTGGTATGACAGCCGGGTAGATTTGCCAACTGAGCGAGAACGACGCAAGAGCAGTCTTCGCAAAGCCCTATCTACCAAGCCTCGAATAAAGCAGCTGGCGCGCAATCCGCTCTTGCTGACAATCATTGCGGTGATTCACCGATATAAAACGCTGCCAAAACAGCGGCACGAGCTGTATCGTAGCGCGGTGGAAACGCTTATCTCCACCTGGGACAAGGATAAAGAGCTGACTATTCGGCCCGTACTCAAGTATTTAGATATTCGAGATATTCAGCGGCTGATGAAGCAGCTTGCCTATTGGATTCACAGTCAGGGCAGCGTTGATGATGCAGAGAATGGGACGCAAATTGAGCGCGACACTCTGATTCGGAAGCTGGGTAAGTTTATTCAAGAGATAAAGGCTGCTGAAAAATTGCAGCTCTATCAGGCTCAAGCAGAGGCCGAAGCCTTTTTGGATAAAATTATTAAAGACCGGGCGGGCTTGCTTTCGCAACAGGGAAAGACTCGCTACGCCTTTGTTCACAAAACCTTTCAAGAATACCTTTGCTCTCAAGAGATTCTGTACTTGCAGGAAGATCAAGACCCGGATGATGACGACTACGTACCCCATGCTAAAAGTCATATTCAAAAGCATTTGCACGATCCACACTGGCGAGAGGTTCTTTTGCTGCTGGTAGCACAGCAGACGCCTAGTCCGGCTAAAGCTTCGCTTAAAGCCATCTTGGGAGCTAACAGCGACTATGAACAGTGGCTTCACCGCGACTTGCTGTTAGCCGGTAGTTGCTTAGCCGAAAACTCCGAGGTTACCGACGAAGCTACTATCAACCGAATTTTGACCGGTTTAGTGAACCTGGAAATTTGCTCGCAGCCCGTAGTAAGTGACAAACTACGCGGCGAAGTTTTTCGTGTCATCAGCAGTCTGCGAGACACTCCTTTTGCACCAAGGGCGATGCGGCTCTTAGAAACGCACCAACAGACTATAGACCAATGGCGCTTTATTGACTATCAAAGCGAACTAGAGCCCGACAAGGCAGTACAGAAACTGCTGCTGCTGCTTGAAGCGGCTGATACGAATGTGCGCTCTCAAGCGGCTGCGTCATTGGGACAGATGGGCAATACCTCTGAGGCGGTGGTTAATGGCTTACTCGCGATGCTACAGGATACAGCTGTTGCTACACTTGTGCGTTATCAAGCGGCTGCGTCATTGGGACGGCTGGGCAATCCCTCTGAGGCGGTGGTCAATGGCTTACTCGCGGTGCTACAGGATACCGCTGTTGATACACTTGTGCGTTCTCTAGCGGCTGCGTCATTGGGACGGCTGGGCAATCTCTCTGAGGCGGTGGTCAATCGCTTACTCGCGATGCTACAGGATACCGCCGTTGATACACTTGCGCGTTCTCAAGCGGCTGCGTTATTGGTACATCTGGGCAATGCCTCTGAGGCGGTGGTCAATGGCTTACTCGCGATGCTACAAGATACAGCGGCTGATACGGATGTGCGTTCTCAAGCGGCTGCGTCATTGGGACATCTGGGCAATGCCTCTGAGGCGGTGGTCAATCGCTTACTCGCGGTGCTACAGGATACCGCTGTTGCTACACTTGTGCGTTCTCAAGCGGCTGCGTCATTGGGACGGCTGGGCAATACCTCTGAGGCGGTGGTCAATGGCTTACTCGCGATGCTACAGGATACAGCGGCTGATACATCTGTGCGTTATCAAGCGGCTGAGTCATTGGTACATCTGGGCAATGCCTCTGAGGCGGTGGTCAATGGCTTACTCGCGATGCTACAAGATACCGCTGTTGATACACTTGTGCGTTATCAAGCGGCTGAGTCATTGGTAAAGCTGGGCAATGCCTCTGAGGCCGTGGTCAATGGCTTACTCGCGATGCTACAGGGTACAGCGGCTGATCCGTATGTGCGTTCTCAAGCGGCTGCGTCATTGGGACATCTGGGCAATGCCTCTGATGCGGTGGTCAATGGCTTACTCGCGATGCTACAGGATACAGCAGCTGATATAGTTAATCCATTTGTGCGTTATCGCGCTGCTCAATCTCTAGTCGCGCTCAGCAAACATTCAGGCACCATTCTTCCCGCTCTTGTTCAGTGGATTGAACAGCACCAACATGAAGACTATGTAGACAACGGTATAGATGTCCTCTGGGAGCTAATGAACTAACCGACGGCCCATCAAAACAGAAAATCTTTTCTTACTTACGCACCTTTACCATTAGCAAAAGCGTCTACAGCTCAAGCAAAAAGCCCTATCACTGAAGCAGATCTTGATACGGCTCAAGCAAAAGACTTTATCACTGAAACAGATCTCGATACGGCTCAAGCATGAAGCCTTACTGCTAAAGCAGATCTCGATACAGCTTGAACAATAAGACAATTCCATTGACCAAAACTAACCTGAACTTGTATCTTCCGCGAGCTAAAATTGCTAGAAGAAGGAACTAAAGAAGCGGTTGGGGTTGCCTGCGATCGCCCCCTCCAAAGACACCAACCGAACATCATCTGCATAGAGAGTTTTGAATGGGAGAGGCGATCGCTTCTCACAACCTCAGTCCGATGGCTCTAGCCGAACATTTCTGTAAAGCTGTTCGATAGGAAACTCAACGCCCATACTCGCAATAGAGACTACCTCACCTGCTCTGTAAGGGAAATACAGCCACATTCGCCCTTCCCCGCGACGGTAACACTCCACCTGCATTCGCTGAGAGCTAATCAGCACATATTCTTCCAACGTCGGAATTTGAATATATTCTTGAAACTTATCCTCTCGGTCTATCGCTTTGGTACTGGGAGAGAGCACTTCTACAATCAGCTTTGGAAAACGATAAAACGCCGCTTCGCTTTTGTCCCGTTCGTCACAGCTCACAATTAAGTCTGGGTAACAGTACGAAAGTCCTTCTCCTAGCTCGACTTTAACGTCCGCTACGTTGATCTCGCAGCCTTCTGCATCTACTCGATCCACCAGAGCGCCGTATAGGTTGAGAGCCGATCTATTATGACCTTTGGTGCCGCCGGTCATCGCAAAAACTTGACCATTGCAATATTCGTAGCG
>JBBQAC010000038.1:0-22866 GCA_038315915.1 Phormidesmidales cyanobacterium | reverse complement strand
GTCAGGGGCGCGGTAATATGCTCTAGCAGCCAGATTAGGGGGATGAAAATGACGGTTATCGCTCTCACTGGGATAGCAACCATCAGCCCGATTGTTTCGGCATAGCGCTCGCCGATGGTTTTGGGCAGAATTTCGCCCAGGAGGATAATGGCAAAGGTCAGTGCGGCTGAGAATAGGCCCAGCCCCACGTTGTCGAATAAAGAGGCGGCGATGCGACCGACGACGATGCTGCCAACGATGTTGAAGATGTTGTTGAGAATGACGATGGCGGCCACCGGACGGCTGACGCGCTGGCGAATGGCGAGCAGGGCGATCGCCGCTGGACTGGGCTTGTTTTGAGTGAGCTGCTTGGCCTTGAGCAAAGGAATAGAGAGTAGCGCCGTTTCTGTGCCAGAACAGAGGGCTGAGCCGACGATGACGATGAAAACAGCGATCGCGAGTTGAATCATTGTGGTAGACAGCGGGCTAAAGCGGGTTCGCTAGCCGTAAATGGGGATTGAGTTGTGCCAGGCTGGTTTAGAGTCTATGATGCTTGCTAATTGTGATTACCTTGCTAGCAGGTTTGCATTCCCCCTATGAGTGACACCATATTAGATGTTCAGGGTCTGAGCGTTGAATTTGCCCTGGCGGATGGGCTGGGCAAAAGCAGCCTGCGGGCGGTAGACGATGTGTCTTTTCAGCTCAGGCGAGGGGAGACGCTTGGGATTGTGGGAGAATCGGGCTCGGGAAAGTCAGTGACCGCGCTGGCGGTGATGGGACTGGTGCCTGACCCACCGGGAAAAATTACCAGCGGTCAGATCCTGTTTACGGGTGTGCAGACCGACCCGGTCGATCTGGTTCAGGTGCCCAAGCGCCAGCTCAGGCATTATCGCGGCGGCCAGATTGCGATGATCTTCCAGGAGCCGATGAGTTCTCTCAATCCGGTTTATACCTGCGGTTTTCAACTGATAGAGGCGATTCAACAGCATCAAAAAATTTCTAAAGGCGCGGCCCGCGACCTGGCAATTTCGCAGCTTCAGGAGGTGAAGCTGCTGCCAACCGATACGGCGCTGTACGACGCTATTGCCGTAGAGCTAGATACCGATGATAGCAGCGCAATTCATCGAGCGGTTAAGCGGCGTCAGCAGTCGATGCTTGAGCGCTATCCGCACCAGCTCTCAGGGGGCCAAATTCAGCGATTGATGATTGCGATGGCGCTTTCCTCTAATCCGTCGCTGCTGATTGCCGATGAGCCGACAACTGCGCTCGACGTCACTGTGCAGTCAACCATTTTGGATTTGCTGCGGGAGCTGCGCGATCGCCGGGGCATGTCGGTGATATTCATCACGCACGATCTGGGCATTATCGCCGAAATCGCTGACTATGTGGCGGTGATGTATCGCGGCAAAATTGTTGAGAAAGGCCCGGTACTGGACATTTTTGAGCAGCCCAGCCACCCTTACACGCGCGGTTTGCTCGCCTGTCGCCCGCAGCCGGATCGGCGTCTCAGGCAGCTTTCTACAGTTTCTGACTATATGGAGGAAGTCCCGGCTGAAGATGGGGAGATGATGATTCGCGCTAAGCGTCCTGCTGAGCCAGGGGCCGGATTGCCCCCGATGCTGGAAATCAGCCCACGTGAAATGCAGATGCGGCTGGAAGTATTGGAGGACAAAGGCCCCCTGCTGACGGTGGATAACTTGAAAGTGGGCTATCCGGTGCAGGGCGTTTTCGGTGGGGTAGAGCGCTATGTTATGGCCGTGAACGATGTGTCTTTTCAGGTATACAAGGGGGAGACCTTCGGGCTGGTGGGCGAATCGGGCTGCGGGAAAACAACGCTGGGCCGCGCTTTGCTACAGCTAATTAAGCCCAGAAGCGGGCGGGTCTGGTTTGAGGGCCGAGATCTTACTCAGATGGGCGGTTGGCAGTTGCGTAAGCGCCGCCGTGAGATGCAGATTATTTTTCAAGATCCCTACAGTTCGCTGAACCCGAGGATGAGCATTGGCGCAGCGATCGCCGAACCTTTAAAAATTCACGGCGTCAGCAAGGGCCGACGCAATCTCAAGGATCGTGTTGAATATCTGCTGGATCGAGTCGGTATCGATTCGGCGGCGATCAACCGCTTCCCACATGAATTTTCGGGCGGGCAGCGGCAGCGGGTTTGTATTGCTAGAGCCTTGGCGCTCAATCCCAAGTTTATTATTTGCGATGAGTCGGTCTCTGCTTTGGACGTGTCGGTACAGGCGCAGGTGCTCAATTTGCTCAAAGAGCTACAGGAGGAGTTTAAGCTGACCTATATCTTTATCTCGCATGATTTGGGCGTGGTGAAGTTTATGAGCGATCGCATCATGGTGATGAACGCAGGCCGCGTCGAAGAAATTGGCCCCGCCGAAGAAATCTACCGTCGTCCCCGGCGAGAGTACACGCAGCAGCTGATTGCGGCGATTCCTGACGGCTCAATTGAGCGGATTCAGACTTTGCAAAAAGAGCGGATGGCAGTGGGGAAGTAAGGAATAGGGAGGGAGGGGATCAAGCTAGCGCTGAATCCGATAAAGCGTTCCTTTCACCTGCCGACCTTCCGGCCCATCGGCGACCATTGGCTGCTGGGTAAACGTCAGCTTTGCCTGCTTGAGCGCGTAGCAAAAGCCGCCCCGAGTAGAGCGGTCGGGATCGCTGAGCAAACAAACGCCGCCTGGTGCCAGCACTGCTTGGATGAAGGCGATCAGCGGCGAAACATTTCGCTCCTCGTAGATTACATCTGCCGCCAAAATTAAAGGCACCTGCAAATCAGGCGGCACTCGCCAATCTAGCGGCAGCGTTTCAAAGTCCTCAAAGCCGTTGTCCCGCGCGTTTTTAGCGGCATATTCTACGGCGGTAACATCGTAGTCGCTGAAGATGACGTGCATACCTAATGAAAGGGCTACAATGCCGGGTAGCCCTACGCCGCAACCAATTTCTAAAGCGGTAGAGCCAGCGGGCCAAGCTTGCTGTAACAGTCCTTCACCCAGCATTTGCGCTGAAGGCCACAGCTCCGCCCAGTAAGGCATATATTCATCAGCATGAAAGGCCTGGTGGGTGCTCGGATGATCGAGCAACTGATCGGCATTGCCAGGGTAGGCAACTTTGAAGGTTCTGCTGCCCACTGTTACCGACTTATGAATGAGCTGCCCGAGGGCGTCGGGGGGCGTGGTGTGGAGAAAGGGCGACGGGCGGTTTACAGGGTGGCTCATTGGGCTCGTAACTATGGCTTTAAAACGGTTTGGGGGTTTGTCTTGCTAAGGTTTATCCGTCAGCATCTGGCTCATCTTTTGCAGATCCAAAACCTCATTGAGCGTAGCTTCATCCATTAGCTCACGCTCTAGAACGAGCTGACGTAAGGATTTGCCGGTTTCAAGAGATGCTTTGGCAATGTCAGCCGCGCTTAAATATCCAATGTGCGTGTTCAGCGCGGTCACTAGCGCTAAGCTGCCTTCTGCATAGTCTATACAACGCTCAGGAAATGCCGTGATCCCTTGCAGACAGTTGGTATCTAGCGCCTGAACCGTGTTGCCCAGTATTTCGATGCTGTGGATCAAGTCGTAGGCGATTAGCGGCATCATCACGTTGAGTTCGAGCTGACCGGCCTGGGCGGCAAGGGCGATCGCACTGTCATACCCCATCACCTGAAAGCACACCATCGACGTCATTTCAGCCATCACCGGATTGTACTTGCCCGGCATAATCGACGAACCGGGCTGTACGGGCGGGAGCTGAATTTCTTTGAGGCCGGTCTTTGGGCCAGAATCTAACAGGCGCAAATCGTGCGAAATTTTCACTAGATCCTGGGCCAGGTTGCGCAGGGTACTGCTGACGGCGACAAAGGGAGCCATGCTTTGCATCGCCGCCATCAAATGGGGGGCGCTCGTGATCGGCTGCTGAAGAAAATCGGTCAGCAGTTCGGCCACTCGAAACCGGTAGCGCGGATGCGTATTGAGCCCTGTACCCGTCGCGCTGCCGCCCAGTCCTAAGACGGCGAGTTCCGCAGCAGCGGTTCTAATCCGCTGTTCGTGTCCGGTGAGAATGTATTCCCAAGCCCGGAAGCCTTCGCCTAAGCGCACAGGAACGGCATCTTGCAGGTGAGTGCGGCCCGAGCGAACAACGTCTTGAAACTCAGCAGCTTTCGCCTTTAGGGTCGCGATCGCCCCCTCCAGCGCCGGATACAGCGAATGTTCCAGCGCTAAAATGCCGCCTACTCGAATCGCGGTGGGAATCACGTCATTGGTCGATTGACCGTAGTTCACATGGTCGTTGGGGCTGACCCGGCTGTAGTTGCCCTTTTCATCGCCGAGAATTTCCAGGGCGCGATTGGCGAGCACCTCATTTACATTCATATGGTGGGAAGTGCCCGCGCCTGCCTGGTACACATCCACAACGAACTGATCGCGGAGGCTACCGCCCAAAATTTCGTTCGTAGCCTGGACGATAGCTTCGCTGATCTCAGTTGGGATGCAGCCCAGTTCGCCATTGGCGATCGCCGTTGCTTTCTTAATTAGCAAGCAGGCATCGACATAAGTTGGCAAGGGCCGCAGACCGCTGATCGGAAAATTTTTCATGGCCCGCAGCGTCTGAATGCCGTAGTAGGCCCGTGCCGGAATCTCCAGCGCGCCCATAGAGTCTTTTTCCGTTCGGGTATTCGCAGAGACGGCTGGGGAGACATCTGCTGAAACTGCTTCGGCCATAGCTGGCAACCTGCCTGACGGCGGTAGGGAATGGGGCAGCCTTATTTATATCACTGCGGGCAGAAGCGCCTTAAGAATTCTCAAAGATTTTGGCGCAGCGGCGGTGTGACTGGGTTGGAGCGGCTGGGCGAAATAGCTCGCTTTGTGAAACTGGGCACTATAGGCACAGCTCAGCGATGTCTCTACACGTAGGGTATCGGTCGCTAACGTCAACACATTGGGTGCAATAATTACGAGCCGTGGTCACCTCTTTTCCTAACGCTAACGATTCTGCTTTCTCTGGTGACACCGCGCAGGCAGCTCAATTCTTGATCGCACAGGGGTTTGCGCTTCGCAATGCCGGTAGCTACAAAAGCGCCCTCGAAAAGTTCGATCAGGCCATTGAGCGAGACGTCAGTAACGCTAAAGCCTATCTGTACCGGGGGCAGACTTTTATTAAAATGCACGCTTATGAGGCAGCACTGCAAGACTTTCGCTCGACGCTCAAAATTAATCCTGCTGAGGCCGGGGCTTGGCACGGTCAGGGCGTCGCCAGAGCGGAGCTAGGGCTATATCCCTCGGCGGTAGATAGCTTTGATCAGGCGATCGCCTGCGATCCAAGCAACGACAAAATTTGGTACAACCGGGGCCGTGCCCTGCTGAAGCTAGAGCAGTATGATCAGGCCCTAGAAAGCTTTGACCAGGCAGTTAAAATCGATAGTACTGAGCACCATACCTGGTACAGTGTCGCGATCGCCCAGGCCGCTATTGAGCAAATTCAGTTGGCAATTGAAAGCCTCGATCAGGTCATCCGACTCAAGCCCGACTGCCACTATGCCTGGAACTATCGCGGTACCTTGCTCAACCGTCTATTCCAGCATCAAGCCGCCATAGAAAGCTTTCAGCAGTCGCTACAGCATCGCGTTCCCAATGCCAATGCCTGGTACGGCCTTGCCGCCACCTATGCCCTGCTCAACGATGTCGAACCTGCGGCCATCCACCTCCGACAGGCCATTCAGCTCAACCCCATTGTGTACAGCCTAATGGCCCGCAACGATCCCAGCTTTGACATGATACGCAGCCATCCCCAAATTGGTGCAATTTTTTGCAGTTAGGGCAACCATAGACGAAAGCTCAAAACGCAGGAGGCTAGAAGCAATGCGCAAATGCAACGTTAAGACTGAGTATCACAGACTAACCGTTTGAATGCTGACACGCTCACGATTGTAGTGTTCACTAAACGTTGAGCTTCTGTGAAATCTTTATCGCCCGTGATCAAAAAATCAGCATCAGCAGCCAAAGCACAGGTGAGGAATTTAGCATCTTTTTGATCGCGTGGGAAGTTGAGAGTTTGATTAACGGCGACCAAGATCGTCAGATTCTCAATTAAATAAAACCATCGCTGTTGAATTGCTTCGGGTAGTTTCAGGCGCTTGCGTCTAAGAACATCTTTGTATTCCTCAAGGATCGGAGCGGAAACTATCCACTGGCAATCGTCATGTTCAAGAATAAACAGAATGACCGCTGCGGGATCTCTTCCTCGCAGCGCTGCTGATATCAGAACGTTGGTATCAATGACGATTTTCACCGGTTAGCTCGATGGGCCTCAATCTCGGCAGCGATTTCTGTTTCGGTGATGGTTCGCGCCTGAGGTAGTGCTTGGGTTTCCTGAAGCAGGCTTTTAAAGGCTTGAACGAGTTGATCGCGCGATTGCTTAAGCACAATGACTTTAACCTGGATGCCTTCTGTTAAGGCGAGCTGGTACACGTCGGGAATTTCGATTGTCCCGTTTCTAACTTTGGCCTGAAATTCTATGGCTTCCATATGTAGTTGCCTCTATAAGTAACGTCTGTATAATTCTTTGCAGGTTGGAGGCTTGAAGCTTTTGACGAGAACTTGAAATCTGCATGGTTGCTCACCCAAGTTAATGCTCCCTGCTCGTCTTAACGGAAACCTGCAACTACTATAAGCATAGGCAATAGAGGCGGCTTCGCCCATTTAAACGTAAAACTATGGCTAGAGTGCCCACGCTGAAGTTTGATCGCGGTACCCTGGTGCTGCATCCGCCACCGAGGGGCAAAGCCTGGATTGACTATGCGGTGTGGGACGATCGCATTGAGCGCTTTCGGGTGCCTGCCGACCAGTATCGCCCATTGGTGGAGGCGCTGCGGGCTGAGGGCGTGCGCTTTGAAGATAAGGTGCAAACCTTTAAGCCGATAGATCTGGGTGCTGAGATGAGCCTGACACCCTATGTGCATCAGCAGGAGGCGCTGCTGGCCTGGAAGAAAAATGCCCGCAAAGGCGTGGTAGTACTGCCCACGGCGGCGGGAAAAACTTATCTGGCGCAAATGGCGATGCAGGCGACACCCCGGCGAACGCTGATTACGGTGCCAACGCTGGACTTGATGCACCAATGGTATGCGAATTTGGAGGCGGCTTTTCCGGGCGTGGAGGTGGGCTTATTGGGGGGTGGATCGCGCGATCGCACCCCCATTCTGGTAGCCACCTACGACAGTGCCGCCATCTACGCCGAAAGCCTGGGCAATCAGTACGCGCTGCTAATCTGCGATGAGTGCCACCATTTGCCGAGCGACTTTCACCGCAGCATTGCCGAATACTCAATCGCCCCTTACCGGCTCGGACTGACGGCAACGCCGGAGCGCTCTGACGGGCGACATGAAGATCTCGAAAAGCTGTTGGGAGCGGTGGTCTATCGCCGCACGGCTGAGGAGCTTTCAGGGACGGCGCTGGCTCCCTACCAGATTGTGCAGCTTAAGGTGCAGCTCAGTGAGGAGGAGCGCGATCGCTACACTCATCTCCAACAGCAGCGCAACGAATTCTTGCAAAAGGCAAACATCTGGCTCAGCAGTCCTGAGGGATGGCAACGCTTTGTACAGGCCAGTGCTCAGTCGGCAGCGGGGAGACGGGCGATGCTGGCCCACCGCGAGGCGAAAAATATTGCACTCGGCACCGCTGGCAAGCTCACACTGCTAGAAGAGTTGTTGAACCGACACTATCCTGAGCGCACGCTGATTTTCACTAATGACAATGCTACCGTTTACAAGATCTCCCAGGACTTTTTAATCCCTGCAATTACGCACCAGACGCCGGTAAAAGAGCGTCATAGCATTCTGCAAAAGTTTCGCAGCGGGGACTACAGCGTAATTGTTGTTTCGCATGTGCTAAATGAAGGGGTCGATGTGCCCGACGCGCGGGTGGCGATTTTGCTGTCGGGCAGTGGCTCTCCAAGAGAGTATATTCAGCGGTTGGGGCGGGTGTTGCGTAAGGGTAGCGATGGCAAAACGGCGCTGCTATATGAGGTGGTCGCTGAGGAAACCAGCGAAGAGGGCGTTTCTCGGCGCAGAAAGCAGCAGCCTCAGCGGGTGCCTGAGGTGGCACAGCTATCGTTGGTAGATGATTCGTCTGCTGGTTCCACCAAACCGTACAAGGTTGTTGACTTTCCCGATATTAGTCGGCGCGCGGCTGAAGAATCTGCCGAGTGGAAAGAAGATGAGTGACCCAACTTAGCCGCTAATTGCGCGGGCTGAACCGGTGCTGACGTTCGCTATTCCACCTGCCATGAGGTAGCGCGTAAAGCCTGTTCTCAAGCGGCTTCCGCACTTCCTTCAGCCCAACTTTTCAGGTACAAAGTATCAGGGCTGAAATCTTGCTCTTGAGGCCACTGCACTCCGCCAAAAAAGGGGGTCACCTGCTCAAAGTAATCAACCGCCTGCAATGCTTGAAAAATACCCTTTGATAAGTAGGGTGTGACATCAAATACCCGGACTTCACCGTTATCGAAACAAAGTCTCAAACGGTGATCAGCCAATGCTTTTACTTCAGATACTTTTGGTGACATAGCTCAATTACTTCAACGGATCGATCTTGAATACTTGCTGCCCTTGTACCGCTAATTCCCAGTTTGCCATAAGCTCATCCTGATGGATTTCAACCCAGGCTAAAATTAATCGCAGCAAACCACTTTACTGACAAAGATTAAACTGTAAAAGCTCTCAAAATAGTGATCTATGACTTTGCCGTTTGATGCTGCTGCTACTCAGGCGCGAGTGGATAAGTTCTGGCAGCTTCCTGCTAGCTTTGGGATGGAGCGCAATGCCTATCACAATTACCTGAATGAGCTGGTCAGCGATCGCTATGCGTTGATTCGCGGTTTGCAGATTCTTCGGGACGAGCTTCAGCTTGCTGCCGATAGCCCGACAGCAGTTAAGTCCTGCGGCGCAGATCTGAGCTTGCCGAGCGTAGTGACTACCCTGGCCTATACCAATTGCGGCGATCGCATTCACCAGGGCGAAGCCACCAAGCGCTACCGCGATGTCGTCGCCTCCCGCTTTGCCACCCTCTCAGAAATTGGCGAACTCAAGCTAGAAGCCTTTTTCCCGGCGGGCGGGGGCACCGACAATGGCGCGACGCTCGCTCACGTCACCGTCGCCCACGAGCTAGACGAACAGCTCAAGTGGCAGCTCTACGCCGGGAACCCGCAGTCCATTTCGCTGGTGGCCATCGACCTAAAGACTCACGTAGGGCGGCTGCGCGAAGGCGGCAAGCATGTGACTTACGGGAAAACCCGCGAATCTCCCTGGCGCGAACCTCGCGCGGCCTGCGGAGCGATTGTGGGTGCGCTTACCGACTACCATCCGCAAAATTTGATTCACCGCCGCATTCGCGATGACCTGGGCGAGCGCAACTTCAAGTATCTTTCAACCAAACACATTCTCACCGATGGCGGGGTAGATATTACGATGGCGATCGCCGCTGTGATTGTGGCAATTCGGGGCATTCGCCATACGGCACTGGCGCTAGGGCAGGAAATGGATGAGCGGGGACTCGCGCACCTCACTGCCAGCACCACCGTCAATCGGCCCTCCCGAGACGATCTGGTGATTTATCTGGCGCGGGCGACGGTGTTCAATGGCAAAATTCGGATTCAGAGCTTAGGAACTGGAGCAGAGCACTACGGCGGCTGCCTGCAAGAATACGCCGGGGAAAAGCGATTACAACTGCGATACGGGCATTGGGACAATGAGAACCTGCCGGTTGAAGAAATTTCGTACCAGGTTCGAGAGTCGAATTTGTCAGCCTGAGTCCTATGGCTTAATTAGGGGTCAACGCAGCGGCCACCAGGATACTTTGTCTCGGGTGGCCCCATAGACCGCTTTCATCCCTTCCGGGTCGCGCACTCGAATCAGGTCGGCTGCCGCGTCAGCTTTTGGACTGGCTTCGAGCAGCCCGACTTTGACCATGCCTTTGAGCACTTGTTCGACGGTGCGGTGATTGAGCTGGCAGGCTTTGGCAATCACATCGACCGGCAGGTCAAAGCAAAAAATACCGTCGCTTTGCGGCTGGTTACCGAGCGATCGCTCCTGATAAACCAACGCCCTCAGCAGCGCAGCGACTGCCTGAGGCGGATAGGTACTGCAATTGAGCAGGTGATAGCGGAACTTTTCACGCAGCTCAAATAGCAAAATGTAGCGGGCCTGAAACTCTGGGATGTTTTGATAAAGCGACTGAGCGACAGCGCGAGGAATTTTGACCACGTCGGTCGTTTTATACGCTTCGACCAAGCTGGGAAATCCGTGGTGAACCTGACCGTAGCTAAAGTCCAAATTCAACATGCCAAAGCACCCGCCAGGATAGGTCAAGGCAATCACCCGGTCGAGCGGGGCACTGCGAACTACCACCGGCCCACCGGACAAGATGACGTAGAGATGGTCCAGGGAGGCATCCGGCAGATGGGCGGTGTAAATGGGTCGATTAGAGTAAAGCTTTTCTAGCGAGTAAGCGTCTTTAGACAGGTGCTGAGAGAGTTTGTCAGCATCTAACCCCCGAAATAAAAAGTTTGTCTGAGTCAGGTCTGCAATCCAATCGTTAGCAGCCCGCGCGGTCTTTTGGGGCATGGCAATTTATCCTGGCAGACTGTCACCTACCCATTCTGACACTCAGCCCAATGTAAGTGAGAAATTTATGTAAATGTATTTTAAGACATTTTCAATTCATCTTAAAGAATGTGATGTAAAATTTTGGGCGTGTACAGCTCACTTTATTCAGGTACGGGTCTTATGCACACATGGCGCAGGTTTCATCAGCGATCGCTTACTCAGCGCGGTCTGCTATTAGGGGGCTTGATGGCGGCAGGGCTCGTAATGAGTTTGACAATTGCGGGGTTGGTGCAGTTGGCTGGGTCGGGCACGCTGTCCTGGCAGGCTTGGCTGGCGATCGCCGTTGCAATCGCGGCGCTTTTGGGCAACGCTTTCACAACGCTGCCTGCCGATATCGTGTTTTTAGGGGCAGCAGCGGTTTTATTCCTCAGCGGCGTATTGGATGAAAAAGCCGCCCTGTCGGGGTTTAGTAATTCCGGCATGATCACGGTGGGGGTGCTTTACATTGTCGTCAGCGGCCTTCAGCAGACGGGCGCATTGCAGTGGGTGTCGCAACAGGTCTTGGGTATGCCTAAAACGCCGAGCCGAGCCCTGGTGCGGCTGATGCTGCCGGTGATGGGGGCGAGTGCCTTTCTCAACAACACGCCGGTGGTGGCCATGTTTATTCCGGTAGTCAATGACTGGTGCCGGAAGCTGCGCTTTAGCCCCTCTAAGCTGATGATTCCGCTGAGCTATGCGGCTATTTTTGGGGGCTTGTGCTCTCTGATTGGCACCAGTACTAACCTGGTAGTCAATGGCTTGCTGATAGAGGCGACTGCGACTAGTGGCCTGAAGCTGTTTGACATTGCCTGGGTAGGGTTGCCCTGCGCGGCAGTCGGCTTTTTGTTCCTGTTTTTTGCGCAGGGCCGGCTGTTGCCTGAGCGTCAGGCGGTGCTAAGCGATACAGACGATCTGCGCCAGTATACGGTGGAGATGAGCGTGATAGCCGACAGTCCGATAGTGGGCAAAACGGTGGAAAAAGCAGGCTTGAGACATTTACCTAACTCATACCTGGCTGAGATTCGGCGGGGGCCACAGGTGCTCGCTGCCGTGGGGCCACAGGAGTTGCTACAAGGCGGGGATCAGCTGCTGTTTGTTGGCGTGGTCGATTCGATTTTGGACTTGCAGCGGATCCGAGGGTTGCAGCCTGCGACCGATCAGGTTTTTAAGCTCGACAGTCCGCGCACCGAGCGCAGTTTGATTGAAGCGGTGGTGTCTAATACTTGCCCGCTGGTCGGCCAGACGATTCGCGAGAGCAAGTTTCGCACTCAGTACAATGCGGTGGTGGTGGCAGCGGCTCGTAACGGCGATCGCCTCCCCGGTAAAATCGGCGATATTCGCTTGCAGGCAGGTGATTCGCTACTTTTGGAGGCATCCTCTGCCTTTGTCAACGAGCGGCGGATCTCAAAGGACTTTTATCTGGTGAGCACTGTGCCCGATTCAGAGCCGCTGCGGCACGGGCGATCGCTCTGGGCGCTGGGTCTGACGCTGATCATGATATTTTTTGCCGCCTTTGGCTGGCTGAGTATGCTCCAGGCAGCGGTGCTGGCCGCAGTGGGGATGCTTGTGTTTGGCTGCTGCTCTCCGGCACAGGCGCTGCGCAGTATTGACTGGTCGGTGCTGCTGGTGATTGCGGCGGCACTGGCACTGGGGCAGGCGCTGGATGTGACCGGGGCGGCTGAGGCGATCGCTACCAGCGTTGTTGGCCTAGCGGGCAACAATCCCTGGCTAGCGCTAGCCGCCATTTACGCCGTCACTACCGTCATGACTGAAATTATTACCAACAATGCGGCGGCGGCGCTGGTGTTTCCGATCGCGCTCTCTCTGGCCAACCAGCTTGGGGTAAGCTATCTGCCCTTTGTCATTAGCATTATGATTGCCGCCTCTGCGAGCTTTGCTACTCCGATTGGCTACCAAACTAACCTGATGGTCTGCGGGCCAGGGGGCTACCGGTTCTCTGACTTTTTGCGGATTGGGGTGCCGCTCAACTTGCTTTATGGCATCGTTACGGTGACGATCACGCCCTTTATTTATCCCTTTTGACGGGCGTCAATCAGGTCAGTCGCCTGCGCGGCTGAAACCGGCGGCGAGAAAAAGTAGCCCTGGCCTAGTTCGCAGTCGAGTGCCTTCAGCCAAGCTAGCTGCTGAGCGGTTTCGATGCCTTCGGCGGTTACCTTTAGCTGTAACAGATTGCTCAGTGCGATGACAGCTTCAGCAATCACCTGGTTGCCTATGTCTGATCCGGCTGGGCTAATGAAATTGCGATCAATTTTTAAGCCATCAAAAGGGAGTTGATGTAAAACGCTCAAAGACGAATAGCCGGTGCCAAAGTCATCAATGCTGATACAAACGTGTCTGGCTTTGATCTGTCTCAACAGTTCGACGGTAGCCTCAAAATTCTGTATCAGCATACTTTCAGTGATTTCGAGGATGAGGCTGCTGGGTTGAAGGCGGCAGCTGATGAGATCTAATTGCTGCAATAGCGAGCCTTTTAGCTGCTTTGCTGAGAGATTGACGCTGACACTGAGCGAGCGATCAGGAAACTGTTCCTGCCAGAGCGTGAGCTGCTCGCAGGCGCTGTGTAAAACCCACTCTCCTAGCGAATCACTGAGTCCGGCTTCTTCAGCGATCGCCATAAATTCGACCGGTAACAGCAATCCCCGTTGAGGATGCTGCCATCGAACCAATGCTTCAAAGCCTTGAATTGTTTCGGTATCAAGACAGACAATCGGCTGATAATACAGTACAAACTCCCCGTCTTCTAGCGCTTTGCGCAAGTCATTTTCTGTTTTCAGGCGCTCAATCGCCTGCTGGTGCATCGTCGATTCAAAAACGGCGTACTGACCTCGGCCCCTGCGTTTGGCCTGATACATTGCCAGGTCGGAGTCTCGTAAAAGTTCTTCAGCACTTTGATAGTTCTGTGTGCCGATGACAATACCAATGCTAGTGCTGATAAAAACGCTCTGAGCGGCGACCTGTAAAGGAGCCTGTAAAGCGTTGGCAATGCGCTCGGCGATATAGTCGGCTTCTTTGACGGTGTCGAGCCCGTCGAGCAAAATAACAAACTCATCACCGCCCAACCGCGCTGCCAGGTCAGTTTCACGAATCGTCTCTGTGAGCACAGCCGCTACTTTTAACAGCAGCTTGTCACCGGCCTGATGTCCCAGGCTATCGTTGATCACCTTGAAGTTGTCCAAATCCAAAAAGAGGACGGCAAATTGATAGTTGGGGTGGCGATCCGCGAGGGCTAAGGCAAGTGTCAGGCGCTCTAGCAAGAGCATTCTATTCGGGAGCCCGGTCAGGCCATCGTGGAGGGCATCATGCTTGAGTTGGGCTTCGGCCTTGACGCGATCGCTCGCATCCAAAATCAGCGTATCCCAGACCACATCGCCGCTGTCATGGCGCTCGGGATGCCCGATGGCCTCCAGCCACTTGGCACAGCCAGAAGGCGTCACGACGCGATACTGACATTTCCACGGTTCTAACGTCCGCGCGGAAACAGCAATGGACGCTCGCATACTGGCTTCATCCTCGACATGAATGAGATCCCACAAGACTTGCGAACTTGCTACCAATTCTTCGGGGGTGAGTTCCCACAGGTCATAGCAGCCAGAGCTAGCGTAGGTGATTTCGTCAGAGCCATCGGGATGAAGCACGTACTGGATTATGACGCCAGGAATATTGGCGGCAATATTGCGCAAGCGCTGCTCGTTTCGCCGGATAGTGGCTTCGGCTTGTTTGCGATCGCTGATATCCAAACAGGTGCCAAAGACCTCGACAATCTGCCCCTGGTCGTTTCGCATGGCTTCCGCCCTGGACTCGATATATCCGACTGAGCCATCAGCCCGCAAAATGCTCAGGTCAATTTCATAGGGAATACCCTCGGTAATCGTGCGGATAATGGCCTGCTCCAGTCGGGACCGATCTGCTGCCCGAATAAAGCTGATAAAATTAGTAAAAGACGGTTCCCCATCGGCTGAATTCAACCTAAAAATTTGAAATAGATTGTCTGACCAGGTCATTGATTGTGTGGCTACATCTATTTCCCAGTTACCCAAATGGGCAATCTGCTGTGCCTGCCTCAGGGCGGCTTGACTGGCGAGCAGCTTTTGCTTTTCCTGCTCAACCTGCCGGTAAAGCAGCGCTTGCTGAATGGCTACTTCTAACTGATTGGCGATCGCCTGAGCCAGGTTTACTAGCGGGTCTTCCCAGCGATAGCCGCGTCTTGGAACGCTCAGCGTGAGACTTCCCCAGACTTGATCGCCCACTACCAACGGAATCAAGAACCAGGCCCCCGGCGTGATTAAAGCGATCGCCTGATTAGTAGAATCGGTGATTTGGTGAGTATCTTCGACCCGCACGATTTTCCCCTGCTTGAGCCGAGCAGCAAAGGGATTGTTGAGATCTGAAATTTGAAAGCCTACTCGGTTGGCGGGGTTGGGATTAGCGCCCCCCTGGGCGACAATTTCCCAAAGGCTTTGTTCGCAATGGTATTGCGCAACGATGCAGTTCAGTCCCGGTAGCAGTTGAGCCGCTTCAACCACAGCCGTTGTAAAAATGGTGGACAAATCGAGGGAATTGCGGATGGCCTGAATCACCTGGCTCAGTGCCTGCTCCTGCTGTAGTTGCCGCTGTAAAGTCCTTTCAGCGCGTTTGCGATCGCCGATGTCGCGAATGATCAATAGGGCCTCGTCCGGGCCGCTTTGAACGACTCTAACTTCTTCTTCTTGAGCGCGATCGCCCCTCTGCACCGTTTGCTCATAAATCTGTAGCTCACCCGTTTGCAGCGCCTTTTGGAGATAGTGCCGCCGCTGACTAACCAGCTCTGCCGGGAGAACCTCATCTATCGACCGGCCTGCGAGCCCGGTGGATGAAGCCAGGGCAAACTCTCGCTCCGGCACGGCCAGCTCGCGGTAGATACCATCTGCGCCCAAGCGCACCAGATAGTCGGGAATGGCAGCGAGTATGGCCTGACTCTGAGCCTCGCTGCGTCGCAGGGCCTGTTCGGCGCGCTGGCGATCGCTCATATCGCGCACCAAAAATAGCACTTCGTCTTCGCCGTAAGGCACTACTCGCACCTCCTCGACCTGGATCTCCCCCTCCACCAAAAAGTCCTGCTCGTAGACCTGCATCGTTCGAGTTCGCAGCACCGTTTCAATCGCCTGAAGTCGCTCCTGGGCTAGCGCTGGCGGCAGCGTCTCAGAGACGTGAGTGCCGATCCAGTCGGCTGGTTCACCCAGCACCCGAAAGCTAGGCGAAGCCAAAAACTCCAAAAACACCCCCTCTCGGCTCAGGCGCATGACCAAATCTGGTAGGACGTTAACCAATGCCCGGTAGTGCGCTTCGCTTTGCTGGAGTGCCTGCTCTGAGCACTTGCGCTGGTTGATATCGGTAAGGGTGCCGACATAGCCGATGACTTGGCCATCAGCATCGCGCTCGGCTACTATCTGGCCATACACCCATATCACCGTGCCATCAGGCCGCTGAATGCGATATTCCATCTGCGTAGAGCGATTTTCCTGAAGGGCTTGTGCCCATTCGGCCCTGACGATAGGGCGATCTTCCGGATACAGCGTTTGCTGCCAGCCTTCTTCAGCGGCCATCTCTAGGGTGTGACCGGTGATTTGGCACCAGCACTCGTTTACATAGCTGCACTGACCGGTGGTGTTGCTACGAAAGATGCCGACCGGCACCCTATTTGCAAGTGCTTCGTAGCGCTGCTCACTGGCCTGCTGGCGTTGCTTAGTTTGATGGCTTTGCCGAATGTTTGCTGTCAAGCGCCAGCTTACAGGAATGGCGATCGCGCCTAGCAACAGTAAACCGTACAGCATTGTGTTGGCCAAAAGGTAGATTGAACGTCATCAAAATTGGCCCACCTAAAAGATTGGCTGAATAATTATTCTAAAAATGTGTGTGCTGAAAAGTCCTGTTCAAAAAAATGTCTTGGGAACTCAAATAAATTCTACCCCTCCATCAGCATTGAGATAGCACTAATAGAATAACGGCCTAGAAAGTAGGTAAAAGCTAATGTAAACGGTAAAAAAAGGATGCCAGCAACTTTAAGAAACACTTAAAAAATCCAAAACGTTCCTCCTGAACAGATGATAGAGCGATCATAGTTCCACTGGAAAACCTGCCGCATTCGACCCAGGCTGGTGGATTGGAGAAAGCAATACCATCACCAGTCAATCCCAGTCAGTACATATAGATGGATGCACAATCACCTAATATCCGGCTACAGTGGGCTGCCGGTGATCGCCGACTCCACCCATACTCAAGCTGATAAAAGGTTCATGAACCGATATTCTCCGCTCACCGTTATTTCGTATCTGCTAGGCCCCACGCTGATTATTCTCAGCCATTTTGGCTCGCTGCTTGTGCTGGTCACGGGCTTATCTGCGGGCGCTGTGGCCTGGATAATATTTTTATACCTTGTCCGAATGCTGGCGACAACCGCCATTTACCACCGACTGCTGACTCACAAAAGCTACCAGGCACCAGCACCACTGCTCTGGCTGGGCAGCATCGTCGGGGCTTCGGCTGGGCAAATGGGGCCAAGCTGGTGGAAAGCGCACCATTTGAGCCACCATCAGCACGTCGAGCAAGCGCTCGATCCGCACTCTCCCTACGTCCCGATGCGGGGTCTACTGGGGTTTTACTGGTCTCAGGGGGGCTGGCTGCTCTCTCCGCACTTTTTCCCTGAAAAACTGCCCAACGATGTGGAGAAAGATCGGGTGATGCAGGTGATTGATCGCCTGCACTTTTTGCCGGTGATCGCACTTGGCCTCCTCTCATACTCTTTGGGTGGACTGGAGTATCTGGGCGCTTTTTTCCTCAGCACCACGTTGTTATTTCACGGTGTTCAAACCGTCAACTCTCTAGCGCATCTCTTTGGTGAACGGCCCTTTGTTACAGAAGATAACAGCCGTAACAGTGGACTTGTCGCGTTCCTCACATTGGGCGAAGGCTGGCACAATCTCCACCATGCGTTTCCATCATCGAGTCGGCATGGGATTACGGTGCGCGATCGCCAAATCGACTATTTAATAGATCCCACCTTCAGCTTTATAAAGATACTTGAAGCACTCAAGCTCGCTTCAAAGCTGAGAATCCCGAGCGAATCGGCTCTGCTTGCACGCGCTCAGCCGCCTGTATCTACGGCTTTAGAGAGGCCAATAGCCACCAAGACCCCGGTGAATTCTTAACTATCAAGCCGAAAATAGCTTGCTACACTGAGTCATTTCAAGCGGCCTATCAGACAGATCAACCGTTGCGTGAGGAGATCTCTTTGCACCGCTAAACAGTCCTCTAAACTGAGAAGAACTGAAATGACTGCTACCAGTATATTTGCCAATGTCGAAAGACATATCCCTGTTGTAGGCGACATGGCCCTCAAAAGTGCGACCGCATATAAAGCCACTCGGCTGATGGCGGGAGCGCTCAATACGACTCAAATGACCCTGGCTGAAGCCTACATCAACGGGCTAGAAATCCCGGACTCAGTCTTTCGCTCGATGCTACACAACACCATGCCAACTTTGTTCCGGCATTGTCCTGGTCTGCTAGCTCCTTACGAATGGGTGCTGCAAGAGTCTGATCATCTGGCGGAATCTTCAAAAGAGCTGATGGAGATTCAGTATGATCGCCCTCAGGCCATGCTCAATGAGATGCTAGGAAACTGGCGCGTCATTTACCCGAAATATAGTACCGGCTTTTGGGAAAATGGCGCTGCCGATTTAGAAGAGTCTCAAATGCACATGCTTGATCAGGTGATTGAGCGCATGGGAATTGTCGATGGTGACAATATTTTAGACTTTGGCTGCGGCTGGGGCTGTGTACCCAATTACATCATGTCCAAGTTTCCCAACGTGCGATTTACCGGACTTAACTTGAGCCATGAACAGTGCGAGTACATTCGCCATAAAATGCAAGACCCAGAGAGCTATCTGCAACCAGAGCGCTTTACTCTCATCGAAGGTGATCTAAACGAAGTTAAGTTTGCCGAAAAATTCGACAAGATTCTCTCGATTGGGGTCTTCTGTCACGTTGGCAATTTGACCAATGCTTTCCAAAAGCTCGCGTCCTTTCTCAAGCCCGAGGGGAAAGTGTTCATTCATATCATTACGGTGCGTATTCCCAACAACATGTCGTCAGGCTTTACGCACAAGTACATTTTCCCTCACGGTCGCTACTGGAATCACGACGCCGTTCCCAGTCATAACCGTGACCTGAAAACGGTTGACCGATGGTACATGAATGGTATCAACTACCATAAAACGCTGACAGCATGGCTAGAGAGATTTGATGCTTCCCAAGCCAGTGTTCAGTCTTTAGATTATGGAATGGACTACGCCAAATTCCGGCGACTATGGCGCTTTTATCTGCTCCTGCTGGGCACCATTTTTGCTACCTGCGAGGGTGAATACAACGGCAACGGTCAGTATCTTTTGGTTCACGCCTGAGCTGCGGGCCTCGACAGAGCGCCTAGTTCATCACTTCAGGGCGAATGGGTGGAACTGGGCGCATTCGCCTTTGCGGGGCAGGCCAACGATCCAAAATATCGGTTACCAGCAGCTCTCTGGCCCACACCTGAATAACGACGACCAATGGCAGCGCTAAAAACAACCCCAAAAACCCGAAAAATACGGCAAATATGACCTGCGCAATCAGGGTAATTGCCGGTAATAGGGCGACCTGTTTTTTCATCACTAAAGGCGTTAGGACAGTTCCTTCTAGCTGTTGAATAGCAAAGTATAAAACCAATACAGCCAAGCCCATCCAGGGCGCGACGGCTAGCCCCATCAAAGCCGGTGGAATCACGCTGACGAACGGGCCAATGTTGGGAATAAAGGTCAGCAGGCCAGCGATGACCGCATTCACCATGGGTAAAGGAACCCCTAGCAAAGCCAGGCCGATACCGCTAAATACAGTAATCACTGTCATATTGAACAAGATGCCTAGCACCCAGCCTGAGAGTGAGACTTCGCACTGCGTGAGTATTTTGTCGGCGCGACGCCGGTAGAACTTGGGAAACGCCAGCAGCAGCACCCGGCGATAGCTGCCCGGGTTAGCCAGCAACATAATGATGCTGACCAGCACCAGCAGCGAGTTTAAGAAAAAGTCTAGAGAGCTGGTAAAAAGGGCGACTGCTCGGCCTATCCAGTTTGGGCTGAACTGAGCTATCTGAGGCAGTAGTTCGTTCAGGCTGGTATTGTCCAAAGCATCGCCGGGGACAATTCCTCTGATCTGTCGATACCAAGCTTGTAGCTGGTTAATTCCCTGCTCCGAGAAAAAGGTGTATTGGGGCACCCGATCAACCAGGGCGGGCACCACAAACCAAACGGCACCTGCTAGCACAGCGGTAATGCCTGCGATGGTAACCGCCACTGCCCACATCCGAGGAACCCCTGCCTTTTGCAGCTTCTGCACTGGCTTGTTGATCACCGTCGCGAATACAATGGCGGCGAATACCAGCATTAGCACCTGGCGAATTTGCCAGAGCAAATACAGCAGCCCAACGACCAGAACCAGGCCCAATAACTTACCAAATTTCACTCATTTGTTCCTCTGCGATCGCAACCCTATGAGCATTTTTAAGTCTCGGCTCAGCGCCACTACCGAAGCGCAGGTAGATAACTATTCGGTCAGTTGTTTTGCAACCAATCGAAACAGCCGCTGTAGCCTTGCAGCATTACTTTAGAAGGAGGGTGCGATCGCCCACATCTACCTAGAGTCGCGAATTTGGCCGTGCTAACGATTGGTTTGATGGGGCTGAGCGCGCTGGCGATTCAAGATGTCCATCACAATCTCTAACGTTTGGGTGAGGTGACTGTTGCCGTTGGGCAGTTGCGCCACTGAATCGATTGGGCCATTGGCACCGCTATGGCTTACCGGGCCCAGCGATATCTGGCGAATCCGCCCCTCTGCCTTGGCCGAATTCCAGCTAGACCACGCCACTAGCGGCCAGCGCTTAGGAAACATCATCGCCCCAATTTGAGCAAGTAAATCGCGATCGCCCTTGAGGTGATAGAGCCGATCTAGCGCCGTCATCCCATTATTACCGCTGAGCACCCCGGCCAAAGAAATCACCTCAATCGGCACATCCAGCGCATATTTGAGATAAGTCACCGCACCCAAAGCGACCTGCGCGCCGCCACTGTAGCCCAGCAGCGTAATCGGTATTCCCGGCTGATAGCTCTGCTGCCTTAAGCTGTTCAGAATTACCTGCGCCGTCCCCCGGTTAAAAACAGGGCCATAGCGATGATCGGTTGAAACAGCGACCTGAAAGGTATTGCGCAAGTTGATAAAAATATCCAGCGGACTTTGGGGATAGCCTGCCTCAATCCGATTGACCCAGCGCCAGAATGAGGAAAACGGTCGCTGCGCGGTCAGCGGTCGGTTCAGCGCTGAGTAAGCCATGATGTCTTGAATGAGCACCATATCGGGTGGCAGCGCAGCCGTTAGCTTATCCAAAAAGTTTTGCACGCGCTGCGGATAGTCTCCTGAGCTTTGGGAAATGCCGTCTAAATAGATAATGTACCGGCAGGGCGGCGCAGGCAATCTACCCGTATCAGCCGATAGATACTCAGGCAGCTTGGCAGGAATGTGAGTTTCGATGCCGTCGCCATACCAGCCAGCCCACCAGCCCAACGCCTCAAAAGGAGAGAGCAACCCTGCTATGAGCAAAGAAATCAGCCCGACCCGGGCCAGGTCAATCACCAGCTTAAGCAGTTTGTTATTAAAAGCCACATACCAATGTAGCCACTGCTCATTTGCCGGAGAGAGCAGTACAATCACTCCGACTACCAGCAAAATAGCCGCGCTAAGCTTAATCAATCGACTCGTCATAAACAGGATCTTACACATCTACGGGCGGTTCATGGCCAGTGTTAGCGATCCTCCTGCTCCGACTCTCGCTGAGGAGGTCTTTGCTCGGTAGCGCTGAAATCCAGCGGCGTGAGCGGTGTCCTTAGCCCTGAATAAAGCTCCTGCGCGAGTCGAGTGCGATTGGTAATGAGATCTTCTCCCGCTACCCAGTTAGCAATCCACTGTCCCAAAGAGGCGACCGGCTGACCGACCGTCTTTTGCAGTAGCTGTAAGACAACCCACCCCAGAGCGGCACTGGTAAACGCATCCCACCGTCCCAAAACCGAAATCGCATCAATCCCGACGACGACCGCTAGCAGCGTCCAAATTGAAAGCAGCACGAAAATAGCATTGCCAAAGTAAGGAATCATGGCAAATATGCTCAGCGTTAGGGGCGCGTAGCTAAAGCCAAGCGTCCGCAGCACCGCCGTCAGTGAAAGCGGGTCATCAAAAGTCAGGTTGATAATAGCCCAGGTACTCAGCGTCCAAAAGCCGTAGCCAACCACAAAAAAGAGGGCTGAAATTAGCAGGCTCAGCACAAACCGTACGGGCTGCACCTGGTTGATAAACAGCACGACAATCTGGCTGAGAGACTGGGAGAATCCGGCGATAAATACAATCGTCAGCGCGGCTAAGAGGCTATGAGGCTGGGTGTGAATACTCTGAAAGGTATCGCCGCTAAGCCCGACTGCTCCCGACGCGAGCGACCAAAGATGCGTGAAGGCATCTTCTACCAATAAACTACCCGAATTTTCAATTTGACCGTTCAAAAACACCGCTCTCTAGCAAAACTATGAAATCTAAGCCTCTCGGATCATAAGCTAGTTAATAGCGCTATAGCAATAATCCGTGCTGCCGCTTGAAAGACGATGCTGTTTAAGGAAAAACGACCGAGCCGGGCTGTCCATTGGGAATAGATTATGAATGAAACAGAAACTAAGTATTGGCTAGGCGTGGCCTCTCTTGAACATGTAGCGATCGCGCTCAAAGCTGGCATCTGTCAATTTGCGCATGGCAAGATGTCGGCTGTCAAAACGATTTCTCCCGGCGACTGGATAGTTTACTACTCACCCAAAGAAAAGATGGATGGGGGCAATTCTGTGCAGGCGTTTACAGCCATTGGGCAAGTCGAAGCGGGCGACGTCAAGTCAGTGGAAACTGGCGAAGATATTCACTATCAGCGCCCGGTAAACTATCGCGTCAGCGCCGAGCCAGCAGCAGTGAGACCTTTGCTAAACGATCTTTCCTTTGTGAAAAATCCTAAAAACTGGGGACTCGCCTTCCGATTGTCAAAGCGCGAGATTGAACCCGACGATTTCGCTACTATCGCAAAGGCCATGGGCGTGAGTCTCGGGTCTGATGATTGAAGCGATCGCACTGCCGCTTTATTG